>CANREE010000036.1 GCA_947629545.1 uncultured Lachnospiraceae bacterium
TAGGCTGGAGATCTCCTGCTCAGGCACTAAAAGATTACAGGGCTGCACAGTGTAACACATGATTGACAAACATACATATTTTAAAATTTTTTTGATTTTCTGTTATCAGGTCTTACAAGTCCTCGAAAGGGATATAAAAACTGTGGAATACCTCCAGATTCCGATCCGCATTCTCCCCTGGCTGACCGTCTGTATCAACATGCGCGAGCACATTTCCATTCTCATGAAAAACATCCGTCAAAAGCCCCGCACATATACAGTCGCAAAGAAGACCATATACCTTCTGATCCCGCGACAGATATCCGGCCTCAACATAAATATAATCCGTTCGCGCATATTCCATATATTCCCGAAAAGAAACTTCACTATCCATCAGGCAGTCATTGCCGTTAGAACTGGTAATATCTGTGTAGGTCTGCACATTACAGGGAAAAGAAAGCATTTTCAAATGATCGCCGACTGCGATCACTCTGGTCCGGGGATCTTCCGACAGCACATCCCAGATTTGCGCATTACCCGCACTGATCATTTCCTCGCGCTGTATCTGCTCATGATCAAAATATCCCGGATGAATCCACTGAACCGGCGTAAATCCAACTGACCAGGCCAGATTTGATAAAGTTACCATCATAACGTTAAACAAAGTCAGCGGGACCAACATTTGTTTTAACCGCCGCTGCACCGTATAATCCTCCAAACGCGCCACCAAACCACAGCCACATAAAATCACCATGGCATACAAAAGAATGAAATAATTTCCATCCGGCTGTTTCAGATTCTGAATACTATAAATACTTCCCAGAATCAGCGGAATCAATAAAAGCCTGTCAAGGTTCAGCAGCACCTCCTCATCTCCCTGCCCTTTTCGTTTGCGTAAAAACAAAGAACCCAGCCATACGAAAGCAAAAAAGACCACTGTCAGGGAACACCAGGAAATCAGGACTCGGCTCATGCCGTCCCCCTCCGGCAGACAAAACACTCCCCATAAACGTCTGATCAACTGTCCAAATGAATCGGCCACCGTTTCTTTCGCTCCATAATCCGGAATGGACCAAACGAGGAACGGATATTTTACCCGAAATCCAATCTTCTGAAAGATACCGGAAAAGATAGAAGTTACAGGAACGCCCACAAACAGATAGGTACGAAGCCAGATCAGGAAAAGGGCCGCTCCACAGGGAAGAATGACGAGCCATTCCCTCGCGCGGGCATGCAGGGGCCGTCTTCGCGCTGCCAACAGATAAATGCCGCCCATACCAAAAAGCAGTGTAGAAAAAACGAGCGCCGTCGGCTTCATGGTCCACGAAAGAAGCAATGCGCAGAAGCTGAGCCACAGATCCGCCATTCGTCGGTTACAGATATATTCAGACATATAAAAAAGCAGAATTAGCTGCAGAAACAGTGTAATGATGTCCGATTTACCGGAAATTCCCATATTCATAATGCCAGGTATTCCGGCCATAAGAAATGGAACGAGCAATGCCCATCCTGTTTTCATTCGCCGCAGGGCGATCCGATAGGCAAGCAGAAGCGAGCCGCACAGCATGATCAGGTTAAAGGATAGCAAAAAACTATGGGAGGGCAGATCACAAAGAGGAAGCGTCAGAACCTCCCATCCTTTGGAATACGTGTAAACCAGTCCTACAGTACCCATATTTTCATATATTCCGCGAGGGCCGTTATCCAGCATGTATTCAGAACGGACAGAATACCACAATGTGTCAAAATCAACAGAAATATTCATACGCCCCGCTTCCAGCAGAATCATTACGAGTATGAACGCGACCATCATAAACTGTATGCGGGAAAATGGTCTCTCTTCAGGCTGTGAAAACCGGATAGCATGGCGGCCCGCTACAGCCATCGCCGCTGCAGTGACGATCACAAACACACGAAGCCATTTGATCGCGCCGATTCCCAAAGCGGACATCAGACAAAAAATGGTAATCACTGCAGCGCTGCCCAACAGAAAATCCGCCCACATACCTTCTCCGGTATCCAGACGGAAGACCATGCGCCGCAGCAAACAGCCGACTCCGACAAGATAAGCCACATACGCCGCAGCCACGACCAGCGGTACAAGAACTACATGACACCACAGAAAGACCATACTTACAACCACGGCCAGCGCCAATCTTCTCACTGGCCGCCTGATCAGACAGAATCCCGCTGCCAAAAGCAGATATATAACTGCCAGTTCCGCCAGCATCGTTATATATTCACGGGTGGTAACGGCCCAGGCATAAACCCCATGCAGCACAAGTCGATCCGCAACAAGAACGGCCAGAAACGCCATTACTGCAGCAATCGCCAAAACAGCCGCATTTTCTTTTACCTTCAGTTTTCCAATCATGACTGATCCTCTTTCCTCAGGAATATGGAACCGCAGCACTAATTCTCGCAAGCATCCAGCGTAAACCAGAACTCTACGCCGTCATCTACATTCTGAACGCCATATTGCTGGTGATGGGACTCCATGATCGCCTTTACGATAGACAAGCCAATCCCACTGCCGCCATACTCACGCGTTCTGGCCTTATCCACTTTGAAGAACTTGGTCCAGATATTCGGAAGCGCTTCTTCCGGAATCGGATCGCCGGTATTACGAACCGTCACACGCACCTGAAGATTCGTCGACTCTTCTACTGTAATACGAATCACGCAATCTCCGCCCAGGTGGTTTAATGCATTGTTCAAATAATTTACCAACACTTCCTCGATCTTAAATTCATCGGCCCGTACCCAGACCGGCGGCGACATTGCCAGCTGAATCCTCGCGTGTTTCTGCTGGATCAGGATATTCGCAGTCGCCAGAACGCCACGGATCACTTCTGTAATATCGAAACGTTCTACGTTCAGCTGTTCGCCCCCGGATTCCAGCGCTGTCAGCGTCAGCAACTGGCGCACCATACGATTCATCTTGCCAGCTTCGTCCACGATGACACCGCAATAATAGTCGCGACTCTCCGGATCGTCAGCCATTCCTTCGGAAAGTCCCTCGGCATAGCCCTGAATCAATGCGATCGGCGTCTTTAATTCGTGGGATACATTGGCAATGAATTCCTTCCGCATTTCATCAATCTGTATTTTCTCTTCTATGTCCTTCTGCAGCGTCAGATTGGCGGATTTCAACTCATTGATAGTCTCTTTCAGCTTGTCCGACAGGACATTTATACTGCTGCCTAATACGCCAATCTCATCCTTGGCGTCGCCAGTGTATTTGACATCAAAATCCAGACGACTCATACGCTCGGAAATATCTGCCAGCTTCAGGATCGGGGAGGTAACGCGCCGGGTCGCCAGATACATGGCGATACAGCCGATAACCATCGCGGCCAGACCCACATAACCCAGAAATCGGTTGGACAGCTCCACGCTTTCCGAAATACTCTCCAGCGGCATAGACATAATGAAAATCGTCTTATTGTCGGAAAAGAATCCCCAGCATTCCAGATAGAAAGAGCCTGTTCGGTTGTAATAGCTCTTCTGGATGGTGTAATTCTCCGTCTCCAGAATCATTTCATTTTTCACGGAACCGGGCGCCGACCATCCCACAATGTACTGTCCTATCCGTTCTTTCATAAACTCTGCGTCACGACCGGAAGAAACGATCGGATAGCCCGTCACGCTGTCAATGAGAATGGTCATAATATTGTTCTGGTCGCCCAGACGCCGCAGCAGACGAACGCCATCCGTCTGCTCGCCGCTGTCAAAGGAACCGCTTGACGGAAACTCATCGCTAATACTGCTCCCTTCCGCGTCATGCTTCATTACCAGTGTGTCGATCTGACGATAAGCCAGCTTCATTACCGCAACCTTACTGCTCACATAGAAGCGCTCCAGAAGCAGATTATTGGCCGCCCATATTCCGATAAGAATCATTGCGGTCAGACCCACAAAAAGCAGAGTGGCCCTGACGCGAAGGGATCGTTTCATGCGTCCACCTCGAATTTGTAGCCCATGCCCCAGATGGTCTTGATATAATCGCCCTTCTCACCCATCTTGCTGCGAAGCTTCTTCACATGGGTATCGATGGTACGGGCATCGCCGAAATAATCATAATTCCACACATTGTTCAGAATCTTTTCGCGCGAAAGGGCCAACCCCTGATTCTCGGCAAAATACGTGAGGAGTTCAAATTCCTTATAACTGAGTTCAATCGGATTTCCGTCAACAGTTACCTGATGAGCAGCCTTATCAATGCGAATACCGCCAACGTCAAGGATATCCCCAACTGCGGCACTGCTGCGGCGCAGGATCGCTTCTACGCGGGCGACAAGGATCTTCGGGCTGAAGGGCTTGGAAATGTATTCGTCCACGCCCAGATCAAAACCCTGAAGCTCATCGCGCTCTTCACCACGGGCAGTAAGCATGATAATCGGCACACCGGAGTGCTGACGAATGGCTTTCACAACTTCCCAGCCGTCCATCTTTGGCATCATAACGTCGAGAATGAGGAGAGCGATATCTTTCTGAGCAAAAAAAGTATCTACTGCCTCTTCGCCATCAGCGGCTTCCAGCACACGATAACCTTTTGCGGCGAGAAAGTCCCTGACGAGTTTGCGCATACGGGATTCGTCATCTACTACGAGGATCTTCGTCTGTTCCATGGAATGTACCTCCATACAATACAGCAGATTGGGAACCATGGTTACCGGTTCCACTGCTTTTTATTATTTTAGCAGAAAACGCAAGGATTTTCCACTTTTTCACAGAGTTTTCACAGTTCTGTGCGAAACGCCGCTGACGCCCTTTATGTATACCGACTTAATATAACGAGGCAGACCGCATATGCAGCCTGCCCGCAGTTTTATTTTCCAATTATCCTCTCGCCGTAGTTTCGCCGGGGGCCGTCACTTCAGCGCTTCCCGGTAGAATTCCACGAATTCCGTATATCCGTCCTTCGTCAGCTGTTCCTTCTGGAACTTCTTGTTCTTGTTCATTTGGGACACCAGCACGCAGACGCCCGCTTTGCGCTCGTCCATGGCCTGCTTCATGATCTGCGCGAAACGCTCCCTGTCCATGCCTTTCTCCACAAGATACGCCTTCTTTACCGTCTCGTCCTGAACCCTTCCGCCCTGTTCCATCAGGATCGTGACGATCCGCTCAAAGCCGATGGAGAATCCACAGGCCGGAGTGTCCGTGCCGGTAAATTTACCGATCATCTTGTCATAACGGCCGCCGCCGGCGACGGAAACGCCAAGCCCCTCCATAGACACCTCGAAAATGGTTCCGGTGTAGTAGGACATGCCGCGCACCAGCGTCGGATCAAATTTCAGGTTGAACTCTGTCTCGCTGACCCGCGTGACCGTATCCATGATGTCCGCCAGGCCGTCTGCCACGGTCTGAGGCATTACTTCCTTCAGAGTCCCGCCCAGCCTCCGGACGCCGTCCGCGTCGTCGCCGGCCCCTGTCAGAAGATTCATATATTTGGTAATAACGGCTTCCTCACAGCCGTTCTCCCTCAGCTCCGCGGCCACCCCGTCATAGCCGATCTTGTCCATCTTGTCCAGGATGATAAAGACCGTCTCCAGGGATTCCTCGGAGAATCCGCTGAAAAGCGCCATGCCGCGGAGAATATTGCGGTCATTGATGCGCACCTCGAAGCGGTTGTCCGGACAGATCTTCCCCAACGCCGTGGTAGTCGCCAGGATCAGCTCGATCTCCGCCATAGAAGAGGCGTCGCCCAGAATGTCGATGTCGCACTGGGTAAACTGGCGGAAACGCCCCCTCTGGGGTCTGTCCGCCCTCCACACGCTTCCCATCTGCAGCGCCTTGAACGGCGACGGCAGCTGGGCCGCGTTGTTGGAATAATACCGGGCCAGCGGCACGGTCAGATCGTAGCGGAGCCCGGTGTCCACCAGGTCGTTCTCCTCCGCCGCGCCGGCCAGATCCAGCTTCTCGCCCCGTTTTAAGATCTTGAAGATCAGTTTCTCATTGTCGCCGCCCTGTTTGCTGGTCAGGTTCTCGATATGCTCCACGCAGGGGGTCTCCATCTGGGTGAAGCCGAACCCCCGATACGTCTCCTTGATCTGATTCATCACAAAATCCCGCACCTGCATCTCATTCGGCAGGATATCCCTCATGCCGGTAACCGGCTTTTTCTTCAATGCCATAGGATGTCTCTCTTTCTTTTTCTGCCGGCAGTATCCGACGGGCTGCAAACTGCTCTCTGAAGGATCGATGCCGTCGCGCGGCGGGCTTCTCGCCAGAGCACTCCTTACTGCGTTCTTCCCGCGCGCCGCGCAGATAATCACAGCTTACCGCCCGCAGGCTGCGCACTGCAAATCCACAGCGCTTACCGCCTACTTGGACAGTATACTATCATGGGGCGGAAATGGCAATCTCTTTTTTCAGCTTTCCAGGCTGTTCGGATCCAGGAGGAATTCGCGAATCCCCATGGTGACGATTCCCTGCTCGTCCCGCCGGGGCTTCATGCGGTCCTTCACGAGAACGATCTTCTTAAAGGAATCGTCAATATGCAGAAGCGGCCGCTTCTCCTGCTCTTCTTTCTCCGTCCGGCTCATTTCATAAGCCGACTGCAGATAATACCTGCGGCTGCCCTGATTGGCCACAAAATCAACTTTCAGCTGCTTCTTCATCGTTTTGCCGTCCTGATCCTTGCCATACGCCTCTACAACTCCCACATCCAGCTGATATCCCCGGATACGCATTTCATTGAAAATGATATTCTCCATAATGTGGTTCTCTTCCACCTGACGGAAATTCAGCCGCGCGTTGCGCAGGCCTACATCCCCAAAATAATATTTCGCCGGAGAATTGATATATTTGCGCCCCTTGATATCATAGCGGACCGCCCTTCGGATCAGAAACGCGTCCTGCAGATAATCCATGTATTTCTTCAGCGTCTTATCCGTGACCATCTTCCCTTTCGCACTGCGGAAGGTGCGGGACAGCTTCGCCGGACTGATCAGAGAACCTGCCGCGGAGGCCAGGATATCCACCAGTTCATCCAGTTCTTCTCCGTTCCGGATCCTGTGACATTCAATGATGTCCGACAGATATACCTTTTCGAACAGGGACGACAGATACTCGGCCTTCTCCTCCCCGGTCTGCCTTGTCAGGATCAGCGGAAGCCCGCCGTACAGAAAATAATCATCCCACGCTTCATCGATCGTTCCATCATATACGGAGGTATATTCCCGGAAGCTCAGCGGGTACATCCGGATCTCGTCACCACGCCCCCGAAACTCCGTGATCACGTCCGAGGACAGGAAGCGGGAATTGCTCCCCGTCACGTACACATCCGCGTTGCGGATATGAAGCAGGCTGTTCAGGACGTCCTCAAATTCGTCCATCAGCTGGACTTCATCCAGAATAATATAGTACATTTTCTGATCTGTGATCCGCTCTATGATATAATGAAGCATCCTGTCCGGATCGCGCAGTTCCTTATACAGCCGGTTATCCAGCGCAACTTCGATCATGTGCGCCTCATCCACGCCCTGCTGTATCAGATAATCATGAAAGAGATTAAGCAGAAGATACGATTTCCCGCAGCGGCGAATGCCGGTCACGATCTTGATCATGCCGTTTCCCTGCCGGCGGATCAGTTTATTCAGATAGTCGTCGCGCTTTATCTCCATTCCGGCGCCTCCTATTCTATTCCGAAATTTGGTGTGTGCACACCTTTTTTCGGAATAAGTATAACATTTTGATAGGATTATGTAAAGGAGAAATGGGTTTTATTCCGAAATTTGGTGGGGAGACACTTTTTTTCGGAATAAAATTGCAAAGAAAAAGGTACTTCATGCAACTGCAAAAAAGGCAACGCCGAAACAACACCGCCTTTTCTACCCAGCTAAATCTTTTTGATCTACTATGTTCTGCTCATATCCAATATATCTTGCCGACCCGTAAGCGCAACTCGCCTCATCCTTCCAAATACTCCGAAAATGAATCGGCAGTCTTATTAAATGGAGATTCCGGCGTCGCCTCATAAACAGTTCCATTTGAGGTCTGGAATATTACGATTCCATCAATGCCAAGCTCCTCCAAAACATAAGCATCAGCCGGAATATTTTTAAATTTCTTTCTCATCTTCATTGTAACGTCAACGACATTTAATCTAGGAGATTTTACAATTCCTGTAAATTCATGTCCATCGCCGCTTGCAAGACCGTATTCGGACAAATAGTACCTGTAATCCGGCGCAAATTTTAAGCTCAGTGCTGTCTCCGCTTCCACGATATCTTCTTCAGATGCTCCGTTCATGAAATCAAAATCTTCCAATTCATTTAATACCGCAATAATATCTGACATGATTATAGTCCTCCTTCCGCCAGCATATTGGCCATCGTTTTCCAAAAGTTTCTTCTGACTGTGGCAAATTCCGTTCTGTTTATCTCTGAAATAGCCTTGAAGCCATGCAATACAGCATTATCATGCTCGGAAGCTGTAAGAATCGCCAATGTCGCATCTGATTCCTGTCCGATATGGTGCAATTCATATTTAAAAATATTCCCCGCATCGTCAATTCCGATCGGGGACAACCCCCTCGCCATTCTCTCTAGGTTATTCCGTCCCATCTCATCAACTATATTATACAGATCAATGTCATCCCGAACCAGTGCTATTTTTCCGTTTACCATCTTCGCATACAGGTTTGCATTCTGGAATACTTCAAATTCTTCCATAGAGTGCAGCTGACTTATCACATCCGGCGGCAAATGTGTCTTCATCTGTATCGCAGCCGCATCCTGAACAGAAATATTTAATGGAACATCCCTCAGGGCTTTCATCGCCTTTGCATACTCTACGCCCTCGCTGGCGCCGCCTGAGATGACGCCGGTGATAGCTCCCCACTTATACCCGTCGCTTGCGGCAAGCTCCGCGGACTTCAATGCCCGACTCATGTCCCCAGTTTCGATCCCTGTAATGACCCCAGCCGATACTCCACCGAGCGAGGCTGAGGAAAGGGCCATGATCGTTCCTGTCTTCGCCGCCGTAGCAAAGATGAGACTAACGGCCGGAAGCCCAGCACCCCCCGTCACAACAGATACTGTAACACATACAAGGATCACTCCTGTTCCTATTGCAACATTTTTAATGATCTGTTCGTAGGTATCATCATATTCCTCGAAGGACCGGACCACGGTTTCCCCATTCCCGCCCAGTGTAAACACATATCTCGTTCCCCGAAACTGAGCGTCAATTTCCTCCAGCGTATACCCAAAATAGACGTTTGGTCTTGAATTATACGCAAGTTCGTCAATGTACTCCTGCGAAATGTAAACCGCGCTGACAGTCTCAACATAGTACTGATCGCTGTTCAATGATGAAACCAGCTCAGCATACAATGCGTCTTCCACATACTCCCGCAGTTCAGCATCATTTAAGGACGTAAATTCCGGCTCATATACATATTCCGAGTCGTCGGCCGGCTCATCGTCGCCCACTACTACATGAATAATTCCGTCATCAGATACTTCCGCGGTGTCATTTACAGCGCCCTCAGTATTTGAAGTTTCTTCCACAGATTCAGCGTTCGAAACAAACTCTGTCTCTATGTTAGAGGCGCATCCGTCCAGGACAAGCACACACGTCAGTAATATGGCAATCAACTGTTTCATTCTGCGCCTCCTTTGCCGCTTTCGTGATCCTCTAAAGATGCTTCCGTATTCATCTTTGAAAATTTTTCCTTTTTCTTTGATTTTCTGCTTATAACGAATACGGCGCATATAAACGCAAACGCTACAGATGCAGCAGCTACTGCGGTTGCAAAGAGCTTCGGATTACTGGCAGCCGCCGGGTCACCGTTTGCTCTGGTATCTGCAACCACTTCTGCAGCTGCCACAATACCAGTAGCAGACTCAGCTCCTGCTTTGCCAGCAGCTGCTTCGGTTAAATCCTGCTCTGTTTCCGTAATCTCTTCCTGTTTTTCTTCCGTTATCGTCGTTTCAACTACCGAAACATTCTCCGTCTCCTCGACTGGCGGGTCTATTAATCTTCCGTCATTGCCAATCGTATATCCTTCTGCCAATCTGTCTTCCAGTTCTTTTACAGAAAGATGCGTGGCAGACATCGCCCTCAAAAACATGTCCGAACCCACATATATTGTTTTTGTAGTTTCTTCGCCTGTATAAAGATTGTGTACATGAAACCTGTAAATTCCCTCATCCTTATACTGATCGCCGTCTTTTGCGGGACGGTTGAATCTGACATCCTCCGTTCTGCCGTTTGCTCCATTTACCAAAACAGTTCTTGACACGTCGATCGTCAAATATCTGGATTTAGCCATATCAAGCTTAAATCCATTCTCGGTAATCGCGTTATCTGCCAGTTCTGCTCCGCTGTTAATGTCAAAAGGATAAACCATGCAGTTACCGTTTCTGATCGAAAAGGTGAAAAAGACCTGGTAATCTGTATAAGAATCAATTCCAGATGTATCGGCTATTTCATAATCAAGCGCTACTTCATAATCGCCCTCCTCAAATAGCTCAACCTTTGTATCTGCACCGGTCTTCGCGTTGGCGGCAAGATAGTCCGTATAAATCACCGGATCGTGCTTGACGCCTTCAAAATCCATGTATCTGATAATGAGCGTGCCATGGCGCATATTTGTCTTGTCTGTCTGGAAATACTGGTCATAGCCATTCTTATCTTCGTTGATCTTTAAATTGCTCTTCCCATTAAGATTATTGATATCCTGTTTGAGATTGAACCACAGAGTTACTCTGTCTCCTACATTTTTAAGAAATATAGGCGCTCCCGATATACTGTCCTTTACTTCTCTCGTATAACCATTCACAAAGAAAGTCCCCATCGTCCAGCCGTAGTGCGGGTCCTTATTCGTTAGCGCAGCTTTTTCGGAAAAGCCCGTATCCTTTCCGGCATTAACCACCTCTCCTAACTCTTTTCTCGGCGTAGCCAATGCAGAAATTCCATTTGCTATATTCTCCGAACTATTTATGAGATAAAACTCATAAACCTCCGCGCATTTCTTATTCTCTTTATTATCAACATTTACAAATACATATTTCGATGAACCTGTGACTCTTTCGAGCGAATAGGCGACGATCACCCTGTAATAGCATCCGTTGACCTGCTGGATATCCTTTGAAGTATAAATATTGCTCTCATATTCTGGATCCGCGGCCACATTGGTAATCACCTTGTCAGTCACCCACGAATTCCCGTCTAAAGATGTCTGAAGGATGATCGCGCCCTTCATGATATCTTCTTCTATCGTCTCTGTGTCAATCTTTTTTGATTTATCATCGACCAGATACCAGAAATCCGTGTTTTCTCCACTGTATTCATTCCCTAGAAAATAATCTATGGTCACGTTTCCATCCGATACCTCATAAGCGTTCACCCCATTAATGTCAGAAATCGGATTCATGTCTCCTGTAATCTTAAGACTGCCAAAGTCGGATGTAGTCGATTTTCTTGATGCCGTCGACGAAATTTCATATTTACTGCCCTTTTCAAATTCATACAACTTTCCAGTCAGGCTCTCTGTCTTTTCACCTGCGTTGGCAGATATCGCCAAAACTCCAATAACTGTAAGGAATACACTGATTGCTGAGAATAAGGCAAGTGTTGAATGTCCTTTTCCAGATATGAGTCTGCCCATCTTTATCCTCCTGTAACTAATTCATATATCGGTTTAATTTCTCTAATTATCCCTGTGATTGCCGCTTTTTGAAACTCTTTTTCTGTTTTCGGGCAAAAAGGAGCCGCTGTTCCATAGACGATTACTCATCTACTTTTCAACGGTTCCCTATACTGATCTAATAGATTGAACTAAATTGCAACCAGTTTATTCAATTCCAAGAAGAATTACTTTTTTACTGCTCCAACGCGCAATACCATATGCAGTATAATTGGTAGTCACATTGAAATAATTTTTAGCAGTAAATTCCTGTATGATAAACACATCTCCAACGTCAACCCTTTCACTGAATCCAGCGTTCGCGAGCATCTGATTTACAGACTCCTGCATCGAGTCATCATACACATCAACACAGTCCGCAACGCTGGGGTTGAATGATCTGTCATTAAAAACCTCCTCGAGCAACTTACATAATTCTTTATGCCGTCCATCCCACGAACTACGCTGACTGGAAACCCATGCCTGTCGTTCATCCTCAGCATCTATTTTATTCTGAGCCGCTAAAGAATCTCTATCCTCGCGTACCAGTTCGCCATCTACATTTAAGGCCACATCATATTCCGGCTCAAAATGTTCTGTATTTCCTTTATTCGGGTCAGTGCTGTCAAGATACTCTTTGGAAGCTATTTTTCTGGTCACGTTAAAAACAACATAATCATCCTCATTCATTTTAACATTGCAGGTGGCTTTCAAATAAGTATCATATCCGGCTATTCTAAGAATAATATCCTCAACATGCCATGTGTTTTCATCCAAAACCGACCATATACCGTCGGTATCAAGAACCATATAGTATCCTTCAATATCACTGTAGGAATGAAATTTGGAAAAATCATAAGTATTCCCGTCATCCTGGAATACATCGGTTGCCTGATTATTGGTCATGGCAACAATCACTGCCCGTCTTGCCATTTCTTTTGGAAAAACGGCTTCCAATGCTGCTTCTGCTGCAGCCTGCTCCTGCCGTATCGGATCATCTTCCTCTTTCGCATGATAACGAATAAGAACAGCCGCGCTTTTTTTGAAAATATCACCTCTATGAAACTCGCTAATACCATCAATCGTCACTTTTTCGATTTTGCCGGCATCAGGAGCGCCCAATGCAATATCATATATCGGGTCAAGTGTAACATTTGTAAAGCCGGAATTCTTGAGTGCTTCTGCATATTCCTCATAATTCTTATCTGCAAAATCAATACAGTTCTCAGGAAACAGCGCTTCATCCTCCCCTATTGCTCCCATATCCACAAGATATATAGTCTCTACATCAACTTTGTCATTATGACAGGATATTTTCAGAGAAATATCTGTATCGCCTTTCACATTTAGGATCGTCGAACCGTTTATATCTGATTCCCCGTCCTTCTGAAAAGTAAAATGATATTCTCCCGGATCCACAGTAAACGTAAATTCTTTGTCTTCACCATGTTTCAATATGCCTTGTGAAACTTCATTCATATTCAAAACTACATCGTATTTGCTAAAAAGAAGATTCTGGACAAAATCTATCTGCATTGTAACAGTGCATTTTTTGAAAACATGGTAGCAGATAATAACGTCAGCATGGTTATCGAACTTCTGTCCCTGTACAAAATCTGTTTGACCACTAATAGAAACAGACGCTACAGAGCCAACCTTATCTGCTTCATCATATTTCAAATCTTCTATTGTCTCTGTCGCAATGTTTGTGAAACCCGCAGCATAAAAATCGCTTTCCACAGTCACTTGGGTCTTCCCTTCACAGTCTGCCGCGTTATATGGAGCAAGCGCCTCAGCACTGCTTGTAGATATTTCAAGGCTGTCCTCACTTCCTGGGTGCTGCTTATCGCAAGCAGTAAACATCAACGCTATTATAATAAGCATAAAAATGGATAAAACCTTTTTCATATGCTTATACCTCCATATCTTTCAAAACGGTTGATCCCCTATTCAAAATAACGGAGTCTCAAAATCCCCAATCATACCTTTGTCCGGTAACGTGAACCTTAAACGAGTCATATCTGACCCCATCCCAGTTATAATAATTCATCTGCTTCGTCATGGACACGCCCGGCTTCAGTTCGCTCTCACTATCGCAGAAATAGTTCGTATCATAAGCCACCACTTCATTTCCTTTGAAGAAAACTACGGTAGCTTCCACAAATTCCACCGGGATTCCGCCATTATTCGTTGCCTTGACCAAAACTTTATCTCCAAGGTCTGTAGCCTCTACGGCAACATTCTGGATAACCGGAATACAATAACTGCTCACCGTAGTTTCTATTGATGTATCAAAGCTGTGTACTCCTGCAACACTGCCAAAGTAATTCGTCAGAAATACCGTAGTGCCGGCCGGGATATCATCCTCGGAAGTCGCGCCTGCTCCTATCGCATTCCCTGCCGCATCCTTTGCGATCTCATTAATACTAATCGACAATGTATACGGAGAGTTATTGGTCACTTCCAGAAAATGTAATGTGGTTCCGTAATCTTCATACCGCCAGTCCTGAATCAGAAGCGCATTTGTCACTGAATTTGGCGAATAAGAAACATTCGATACCGTGTGCAGCGTTATTTTAGCTCCATCTGCACCGATCAGACTGCCGTCCGGCGCAGTTGTATTCGCCAGCATATACCCGCCAGCGTCAAAATAGTATTGCTTTCCATCAATTTCCTGCCATTGATTTACAGGATAGCTGCCATCATCATTTTGATACCAGTAACGCCCGTCTGCCTCCTGTTTCCACTCTCCTGCAAACACTGTAGACGCCATTGAAACAGATATAATGAGTGCAGAAAATAATACTTTTGTTATTCTCATGATATTTCCTCCTTGCATAATGAAAACATATCCTTTGTCCAAGCAAACACACCTTTTGAGATAACTCATCAACAATATCCTCTTCGAATCCTATTCGTCCCCCTTCCGATATAGTTGTCCATCTATTCAAAGAATATCATTATATAATCTATAAGTCAATATTAACTTATAGATTTCTTATCTTTTCCCCCAGTTCCGCATATAATGAAAAGGGGTGATACGCATGACACTCGATTACCGGCTGATGGGCCAGCGTCTGGCCAAAAGCAGGAAAGAAAAACATATCACGCAGGAGCAGCTGGCAGAATATCTGGATGTCTCCACCGCGTTCATCAGCAGGATCGAATGCGGAAGGACACAGGTCAATCTGGAGCGGCTGGTTCAGATCTGCCATTTTCTCGAAATAGAGCCCGCTTATATCCTGCAGGGCGCAGACTGTGCGTCTCCTGTCTATATGAATGGTGAACTGTCCCAGCTTCTCAGCGAATGCCCCAGGGAGGCCCTTCCTCTGGTTAAGAACCTATTGGAAGATGTGATCGCTCATTTCAGTCAGAATCCTCCTTCTTCCGATTAAACATTAAAATAACTGCCGGTATTCGTCCCTTTCTACCGGCAGTTTACTATTTTCTTCGTATCATTTGGTATGCTGGCAGCATACTTTTCTAAATTTTCACAATAGCTCGAAACAGTAATATGACCATGACCTCAAGCAGAATAAGAATCCCATATATGAACGGCCAGACCATACAATATCCCAGACAGCGAATCCATCCTTTCTTATTATGCAGAAACGGCATTTTTGCGGCGGCGCCGTGATAGTCCGTGTATACCGCGACCGAAGAAAGCAGGCTGATAAGCACCAGGAGCTTATCAGCCCACAGCGCCAGCGGCCGACCCGCATCCACCGTAAACTCCACCTTCAGACTCACAAAAAAGATGAAGAGATACCCCGTCACCGCTACCAGTTTCTTCCACCATACACCGCTTCGGAAACCGGGGATCGGCCATACCCCATGCGTTCTGCCGTGTTTTTCCTCCTCATACCCGATTTTCTGGTATCGGTCTGTTTCGGTTTTTCTCTCCTGTTGTCTGTCTGCATCTCTCCCGGCCGGTTCACGCCAGTCTGTTTCACTCCTGCGTTCTTTAAATCTGTCTTCTCCATGAAATCCTGCCGCTTTCTCCGTCCGGGGTGCAGACGCAGGTTTTGCACGGAGGAATTCTGCCGTCTCTATCGTTTCTGCCGCATCCTCCTCCATCTCCGCCGTCACTCCGGCCGAACCATTCATCTGCAGCACCTGCAGCGCCTGATCCAGTTCCCACACCGACTGATATCTCTGTTTCGGGTCCATCTGCGTACACTTCCGGATGACGGCGCCGCAGGCCCCTTCCGCCATCCGTTCTTTGATATGCGCTCCGGTCAGGAGGTAGTTAAATACCACTCCAAGCGAATAGATATCCGTCCGGGCATCCGTCTGGGCAAAGCCGAACTGCTCGGGAGCCGCGTAAGCTTCGGTTCCGATCAGCCTGGTGTCCTGACTCAGGCCTTTCTCATAAAGGCGCGCCGCATTATAATCGATCAGCTTCACGATGCCGTCATTGGAAATCATAATGTTGGACAGCTTCACGTCGCGATGGATGATCGGCGGTTCCTGACTGTGCAGACACGCGAGAGCCTCGCAGACATGACGGACGATTCCAATCGCTTCCTCCCGTGCAAACGAGTACCCGCGATTGATCCGCTCCTCCAGCGTCTCACCGTTTATGTACTCCTCGATCAGCCAGAGCCTGCCCTCTTCCAATTTCCACGCAGTGATGGCGGGGATATGGACATTATGAAGCCGCGCCACACGTTCATACACTTCCCGATTGAACGTCTCAAGGCATTTTCTCACATAGACCTTTCCCGTGTCCCGGTCAAGGATCAGCCAGATATTTTTGTATTTTCCGATAGGGGCGATTTCCTGATATTGATCCGGCATATGCGCTTCCTCTTTGTCATTGACAATTTTTCCTAACTCTCATCGCAGCCGACGGCTACACCTCGTTTCCACCGCAAGTGTCAAACATCCGGCACCGCAGACTATGGTACAATTCTACACCCCGCCCTGTCCGGCTCCAAACACGCGCCAATTTTCACTTGCGAAACAGCTATATTTAGTGTAGCATAAAAAACGGAAATACAAAAGGAGAACCCGACATGCTTAAGAAAGAAAATGGCGTCCATACCGGGACGCCGCAGACTACAGACGCCAAAACCACAGGCGAACTGCTGAATATTTTGACCAGCACCCATTCGCAAAAAGAACTGGACAGCTATCTGGAAACGCATACCAGCCCGGACGCCGGCATGGATTTCGCCGGCTGCTTTCAGCATTTTCTTGAGAACCATGATCTGAAAAAATCCGATATTATCCGCGCGGCCCAGCTGGATCGCACCTACGGCTACCAGATCTTAAGCGGCGCCAGACAGCCGGGACGCGACAAAATCCTGGCGCTGTGCATCGCAGCCGGACTCACGCTGCGGGAGACGCAGAGGTGTCTGGAATGTGCCGGAGAGGGGATTCTCTACGCCAGATCTTCGAGGGACGCGGTCATTATATATGGGATCGAACAGCGTATGGATGTGATGCAGATTAATGAACTTCTGGTTGATAAAAGAGAGCGTATTCTCGAGTAAAGATTCCTCATTGGAGCATTGAAAGATCGCCCTAATTATGGTAAGATATTTATGGGAACAATCATGTCACTGCAAGGTGTTGGCCTTCCATTTTACATAGATGGGAGGTGGTGCAGATGAAATTCGATTTTAAGGACCTTATGGCCTTTGGGATGTTCATTCTTGCATTGCTGACCCTTATCGTTTTGATAAGCCAGTAACGTTTTTCGTATAGAAAAACCACCCTTGTATACTTTGACGAAGTCAAGGGTGGGTTTTCTACCTTTAACATTGGTCAACCTCTTGTAGGTGGTTGTTCCTGTTATTATTATACGCAACTTTGCAAGAAATTTCAATACTTTTCTAAAGCTTTCTCCGGCAGAGCGAACAGCTTCTCCTTCCGCTCGATCATCTCGTCCACCCGCGCGATGTAATGCTCCACGTTCTTCACTGTCTCCGCCCGCTCGATCCGGTTCTCGCCCGGGATCACGCGCTTGGTGGTCGTTCCCGCGCCGCAGCCCACAATCGTCTGCTGCTCCTCCATGATCAGAATATTGTAGAGGCACGCTTTTCCGGGGGCGGCGTAGCCCACGTTCTCGAAATTCCCGGCCATGTTCTTCTGACGGTAGAGATAATACGGCTCCAGCCCCATTTCCCGCGCGTAACGGGCGGTCATATCGATGATCTCCTGGGTGTTCACGATCTTCAGATCCTTGTAGACCTCCTTCATCGTGTTCAGCCGCGCGGCCCGCTTGATCGCCAGAGAATGGACCGTCAGACTGTCGGGGCCCAGCTCCCTGATCTGCTCCATCGTGGCGCGGACCTCCTCCATGTCCTCTTCCGGAAGTCCAACGATCAGATCCATATTGATATTGTCAAAGCCCTCTTCCCGGGCCATGGCAAATTTCTCCTTCACATCCTCCACCGTGTGGCGGCGGCCGATCAGGTCCAGCGTCGCCTGATTCATGGTCTGGGGATTAATGGAAATGCGGGTGACGCCGTGCTTTTTCAGCACCCGAAGCTTGTCCCGGGTTATGCTGTCCGGGCGGCCGGCTTCCACCGTGAATTCCCTGGCGTGGTCCACGTCAAATACGGCCAGCAGCTTCGTAAACAGGCGGTCCAGATCCTCCGCGGACAGGGAGGTTGGCGTTCCACCGCCAAAGTAGACTGTCGTCAGCGCGCGGCCGCTCATTTTCCGGGACACATAATCCATTTCCTTAAAAAGCGCGTCCAGATAGAGACCGGTCTTCCCCGCCCATTTGCCGATCGGAAAAGACGTGAATGAGCAGTACAGACAGGTCGTCGGGCAAAACGGGATCCCCACGTACAGGCTGTAGCCGCCGGCGCAGTCGACGGCGGACAGAAGCTCCCGTTCCCGCCGCGCGATCTCGATACTTAAAGCGATCTTCTCGTCGCTTGCGTAATAATTTTCCTTCATAAACGCGGCGATTGCGTCCGCGCCCATGCCCTCCTGAAGCTTCGTCATGGCGATCTTCGTCGGACGGATGCCGGTGAGCGCGCCCCACGGAAGCAGCTTCCCGGTGGCAAACATCAGAAGCACATAGAGACGGCGCTTGATCTTATTCTTCGCGCCGGTGCGGTCGTCGTAGTCCAGAGAAATGATCTCGTCCCGGCAGGCGGCCTCCTTCTCGAGTTCCGGCGGGAGATTGCGCATCACATGAAATTCCGCCTCTCCCGCGAAGATCAGGCGCAGGCGGAAGGAACGGCGGTCGTCGCTGACCAGACCTTCCACGGTCAGGCGGATATCGGGAGATGCCGCAGGCAGAGACGGCTTCTCCTCCACCATACCGTCACGAGGCTCCGAAACAGACGTCGGGATTTCCGCCGTTCCATAGACGAACCCCTCGCCCGGATAGAACGCCATCAGAAGCTCCCGGATATCCTGCTCATATGAATTGTCATTCAGTCGAATCTCTATCATATAAAATTGTAACTCCTGACTGTAATGGTATCTCTCACGGCTGGACTGTCCCAGCGCTTGATCCCGGCGCCTCTACGCATAACCCCGGCGTCCCAGCGCATGATTCCATCTCGTCGGCGCACAATCCTAACATCCCGGCGCCACTGATGCCCACACCAATTCTTTTATCCGGAATACTACACGGCCGGTTCCACATCTGTCTCCTACCGCGGCAGCAGCCGGTACACCACCGTGATCTCCGCCTCGATCTCCATCTCGCCGGCCATGACAGCCATCTCCGCGACGCTGTCCTCCGCAGCCGCTTTGGCCATCAGATTCCTGCTGATACCGGAGTCCACATACCGGCCGCTCTGGCGGTCGGCGGATTCCGTCACACTCAATACATCTGTCACCTGACAGCCGCCGGCGTGGGCGATCGACTCTGCTTTCTCCTTCGCCATCTCCATAGCCAGCGCCAGAGCCCGATCGTAGGCTTCGTCATATCCGCTGGCATAGTAAGACACGTCCTGAATCCGGCTCACGCCTGCGCTCACCGCGCCGGTCAGCAGTTCTCCCACCTGTTCCATCGGCACATCCGACACCGTCAGCTGGGTATCCATCTCATAACCGACCAGAACCTGCCTGCCGTTACCCGGATATTCATACTGCGGATTCAGGGAGAAATCCGACGTCTGGATGGATTTCTCCTCTACGCCCTGATCCTTCAGGTAAGCAAGCACCGCGTCCAGCGTCTCGCTGTTCTTCTGCTGGCAGACCTCGGCGTCCTTATCCTCCGTCGTGATCTCATAGATGATCCGCGCCATATCCGGCGCCACCTTCACCGTCTCCGCGGCGGTGACAGTCACAGTCCGCATTTCTGCAGCATCAGTCTGACCGGAACCGGCCGTACCGGTCTGCTCCAAACCGGCCTCCCCCGTCTCATTCCCTACCACCTGCACCGTAAGCACATCCGGCATACTGGTCGTCACCTGCGGCGCGCAGGCCGCCAGAATCATGCCGGCACATATCACAGAACCGGCTGTCAGAATTACATTCTTCTTCATAGAAATCCCCTCCTGATACAGATTCTCAGCTTTCTGCTGCAATCATGAATACCCTGTCAAAACGCATCCGTTTATCCCGTCCGCGCTGTTATGTTTCAATATATCACAGGAATCTTATATCAGCAGGCCCTTTTTCCTTAAGTTTTCTTTAACTATTTTTCGGTGTATCTCCGGCATCTGCGGTTTCTGCCTTCTGCGGTAGCCCATTGCTCTCTACCGGCGTCCGCGGAACCGGCTCCCGTTCGGCGAACATCTCATCCATCTCCGGCCTGTAGAAATGATACGCTCCGCGCCCGGACAGCTTTACCGAATAAAGCGCCTCATCCGCCCGGTGGAACAGCGTTTCATAATCCAGATTTTCGCCGTTGCTCACAGCCACTCCCATACTGACTGATATCTTAAAATGCTCATAATACCCAAGAAGAGAATGGTAAACACGGTCCACCACTGCATCCAGATCCGTCGTAAAGTCAATAAACATCAGGAACTCATCTCCGCCCATTCTGGCAGCGACATCCTCTTCACGGACGCTCTCCCTGATCTTCCCGGCCAGATGCTGCAGCACCTGATCACCAAAAATATGTCCATGCTCGTCATTGGCAGATTTAAAGAAATCCAGATCCAAAAGGAACAGGGCGAATTTACCTCTTGGATTCAGCCGCAGACGCTCCCTGATGATGTATTCCGCACTGGCATGATTCAGAAGTCCTGTAAGACCATCATGAGAGGCGGTCTGCTCCAGATGAATCAGCCGCATGTGTTCATCATGAATATCCACTGCCTTGCCGATCGCGCCCGTCAACCGCGGTGTCTCTTCGGAAGACCATAACGCCTGACAAATGATCTGATGCCATCTGGCTTCTCCCTTCACCTCGATCATTCCCTGAAAACGAAACACCGGATTCTTCGGCTTGGTTCCATATATAAGCTCTGTAAAATTTTTTATCACATCATCGCCCAGAAGTGCACAAAAAGACTCGTCGTTCTCCGGATCCATAATGATCTCTTTAATGCCGAGCACCGCGGCTCCCCATTCCGAAAGCGTCAGCATGGACGGTTCCATCGAATACTCAAACTGGATCTCATGTGACATGGACGCATAGAAACGATATTTCGTACGCTCATGCTCCAGAAGCCGCAGCGTCCGCTCCGATGCCGACAGTTCCTCATGCTGCATCATTTCCTCAGTAATCTTGCGGATCTCCCTCTGCTCACTGGTCGTAGCGCCGAATGTCGCTGACTCAAGACTGTCCTGAATCTTCCCGGCGCATTCCACCAGACAATCCAGCAAAATCGGATTAAACACGCCGCACTCGCCGTCAAGGATCATTTCCACCGCCACTTCATGAGAAAACGCCCGTTTATATACACGCTCGCTGACCAATGCATCGTAAACGTCCGCCAGCGCTACCACCTGCGCAGAAATGGGGATCTCATCGCCTTTCAGCCCGTCCGGATAACCACGGCCGTCATAGCGCTCATGATGCCACCGGCAGATCTCATAGGCCCTGCGCAGAAGCGGCTCATCCTGATGGAACGGCAGTTCGTCTAACATCGCCGCCCCCACTGCCGGATGCGTCTTCATCGTCTTATACTCTTCCTTCGTGAGCTTTCCGGGCTTATTCAGGATCTCCCCGGGAATAGCGATCTTACCCACATCGTGGAGGGCGGAAGCCAACGTGATCATGGTGATGTCCTCCGGAGTGAGACGGTAACGTCCTGTCTTCTGGAACAGCTGTTTTAAGAGAATCTCTGTGATCAGGTGGATGTGAAGCACATGCATACCACTCTCGCCGTTGCGGAACTCGACGATCTGGCTTAGGATGTCGATCATCAGCCGACTCTGCTTCTCCTTCTCGTAGATCTGATCCGTAACCATACCCACCAGCTTCCTTTGCTTCGCGTAGAGAAGGATCGTATTGACCACGCGCCGGTGAACCACCACGGCGTCAAAAGGTCTGCTTATGTAATCGACAACACCCAGATCAAAGGCCCGTTCCACCGACGAGGAACTGCTCTCTGCAGAAATCATAATAACCGGGATCTCATCGATCCACTGATACTTGTTCATCATGACAAGCACCTCGAATCCGTCCATCTTCGGCATCACGATATCCAGAAGCACCAGAGATATCTCCGCGCTCCTCTTTCTCAGGATCCTTACGGCTTCCTCCCCGTCCTCCGCCTCAATGATATCATATTCCTCACCCAGAATATCCGCCAGAATCGAACGGTTCATCTCCGAATCGTCCACGATCAGAACCTTATACTTATTCTTCTGCTCATTCTCATTCATCTCCGTCTGCCTCCCAATCGTAATATTAAGAGACGCAGCCATGCTGCCCTGCGTGTAACTTTATTAACAACATCTTATCATTATTTCGGCTGTCAGGCAAGCCCTGCGATGTTCACAAATTATTCAAAAAAGATTTACACATTCAGCATCATTTCTTCATATTTCTTCTTTATAGTAAAACACAGATAGCCAATATGATTTTTTTCATAATACTTGAGCTGATAATATTGGTTATCAGCTCTCCTCCCTTTTTAATCCATTATAGAAAAGTTTGCCGCCGGGCGGAGCCGCTGCCGGGCGGCAAACTTTTTATTCCATCGGAACATCCCGACGCAGCAGAAACAACGCCAGAAGATTCGGAAATGCCATCAGTCCGTTAAAGATATCCGACAGTTCCCACACTGCCGTCAGACTGCTCACACATCCCAGAAAGACCGCGTACATGTAACATACCAGATATAACTCATACTTTCTGCCGATCAGACATTTCCGCCGATCGGTCTGCAGCCCCCACAGCTGTACCGCCAGCCTCACTACAGCTTCCAGCGTCTGTCTTCCCAGCAAATACCAGGCGATCATCGTAGAAAAGGCAAACACAGCCATCGCCGCAGAAACCAGATATTCTCCCGCAGGTCCAAGGACGCATCCGAAACACCTTCCGGCTAATGCCGCCCCATCCCAGCCGCTGCCGGCCAGTTCCTCTCCGCCTCCCCAAACGCACAGGATCACCAACGCAGTCATCGTACAAATCACCAGGGTGTCAAAGAACACCTCAAACATAGCCCACATTCCCTGTTCCTGCGGCGTCGTAGCACCGGCTGCCCCGTGGAGTCCCGCCAGAGTTCCCAAACCGGCTTCGTTGGAAAAAACGCCTCTTGCGATACCATAACGGAACGCGGAAATCGCGCCGCCGACGCCCTTTCCTGCATGCTGATGTAATGAAAACATAATCCCATAGCCTCCTGCTCCCCCCAGAACAGCCTTCGGAGACAATGCGCACCGAAAAATCTCTGTCAGGACCTGCGGGATCTGTCTGCAGCATACTGTCAGTACCGTCACGCAGCCGGCCACGTAGACGGCAGCTGCCAGTGGAATCAGCCAGACCGTCACACCTGCGATCCGCTTTGTTCCTCCAAGAACAATAACAAGCACCAGCGCTGTTACAATGACCGCGCAGACGATCGGCGGAATTCCCAGAGATGCCGAAAGCGTCTGGGCAACCGCATTCGACTGAACCATACTTCCCATTCCCAGAGAAGCGCACAGGCATAATATCCCATAGACAAATGCCAGCCGCGGCATACCAAGGCCTTCTGACAGATAAGCGCAGGGGCCGCTAAGCCATGAATGATCCGGCTGTCGTTTCCGGAAACGGATCCCAAGACTCACTTCCGCATACGCCGTCATCATACCCAGCAGCGCAGACACCCACATCCAGAAGACTGCCCCGGGTCCACCGGCCACCAAAGCTGTGGCCACACCGGCAATATTGCCGGTTCCGACGGTAGCCGCCAGCGCGGTGCAGACCGTCTGGAATTTTGTCAATGCAGTATGGCCGCCTTCCGGCTTTGTTCCCCCTTTATCGTTTCTTCCAGCTGCCGCACTCCCCGCGTTTATACCGTTTTCCCACAGACTTCCCACCGTCGCACGCCACCAAACCCGAAACCCCCTGACCTGAAAAAAACTGCCCTTCCACGTATAATAAATCCCGGCCGACAGCAGAAGCCCGATCAGCGCCGGTCCCCACACCAGATTATGCATCCAATGGATCATGACGCGCCCCCCGCGTGTCTTTTCTACCCATCTATTCCATTTCCATAAAAACTATGCCTGACACTTTCCGCTTTCTCTCGCATTTACGAAAAATTTATGTTATACTATCCCAACAGATGCTGCGGCCGCATACTGCGGCCCGGATGCAGTCCCACCAGAAACCCCGCCCATATCAAGGAGGCTTTCATATGCCGGGCTTCACCACTCATTACATCTTAGGAATGAAGGCATACAATGACCTTCCCTCCGCCCCGATCAAGCGCATCATCGCCAAATACCGGTGGCTCTATCAGTTGGGCCTGCAGGGGCCGGATATGTTCTTTTACAATCTGCCGATCCTGCGCCACCGCGATTACCGCAATGTAGGCTCCTATATGCACGAACATCACGTACGTGATTTCTTC
This sequence comes from uncultured Lachnospiraceae bacterium, assembly GCA_947629545.1. GTDB lineage: Bacteria > Bacillota > Clostridia > Lachnospirales > Lachnospiraceae > UBA3402. The sequence goes on from CANREE010000036.1 coordinate 24,553, forward strand.
ATTACTTATATTCAGGAGACGCTGCAGATCCAATCACGCCAGCAACGGGAGCAGGCCATCGCCTACTTCTGCGGCTATATCTGCCATTATATCTGTGATTCTATCTGCCATCCTTTTGTCTACGGCCGGATCCGCTATGACGCGGACAGGCCGGAGATCAAACTCCACGGTCTCCACGCTCAGCTGGAAAATGAGATCGACGCCCTTCTGCTTCGGAAATACAAGAAGAAAAAACCTTCGGAATTTAACCAGGCAGCTACGATCTGCTTAAATCCCCAGGAGATGCAGTTTATCTCCCGTTTTCTCTGCGACTGCATTAATATCACCTACTATCCGATCACCTATGAAAATAATTTCCAGGTGACGCCGCGGATGATCCACCGTTCCATTCTGGCCCTGCGCTTCGGCTGCCGCACACTGGCGGACCCGTCCGGGCACAAGCGGAACCGTGTGGAATTCATGGAGTCTATCTTCCTCAAGAATCCGGTGATCTCCCGCAAGATCGTGACCGACCATGTGATCAACCCGCGTCAGAGCCTGAATCTGGATCACGAAACCTGGTCCAACCCCTGGGACCGCCGTCTGGCCTCTGATGCCTCCTTTATGGAACTGTTCCATCAGGCCCTTGCCCGCTGCGAAACGGTGTACGCCCTGCTTGCACTTCGGCTCATCGCACGTCATAATCCATCGCCGGAGCTCATGGAAATACACAAAAGAACCTCTCCCGAGACGATCTCGGAGGGAATCGACTTCACAGATATTGTAGAGGAATTAGGGAACAATTCCTACCACAGCGGTTTGCCGGCAGACTGACCAGTTCCTGAAACTTTTGCAGAAAATTTTTAAAAACGTCAGAAAATCGTCAGAAAGACAGGGTTGCAATTTCCATTGCTGCGTGCTATCATGTTCAATATGATATGTTTTTATTAAGTTTTTGAACAAACAGGAGGCCGTTATGAGCAAGGAAAGCCGAAAGGAAGTACATTCTCCCCTGCGAAAGCAGCTTGATCTGGTCACTACCATTGTTCCGTTCCTCTGCATCCTGCTGCTGTGCATCGTCTTCGTGACGGCGTCGGACGCCTCCGGCAGCGTTCTGGCGTCCATCCGTTTCTTCCTGGGCGACGAACTCGGCAGCTACTACCTGCTGATCGGACTGGGGATGGTCCTCTGCTCCCTCTACATTGCATTTTCCAGATACGGCGATATCCGGCTGGGCGATCAGGAGAAGCCGCAGTATACCTCGTTCCAGTGGGGCTCCATGATGTTTACGGCTGGTCTGGCCGCCGACATCCTGTTCTACTCTTTATGCGAATGGATCCTCTACGCGGGCGAGCCGCGCATCACCGACATGGGCAGAGTCCAGGACTGGGCCAGCACCTACCCACTGTTCCACTGGGGGCCGATTCCCTGGAGCTTCTATATGGTACTGGCCGTAGCCTTCGGCTTCATGATCCATGTCCGCAAGCGCAATAAACAGAAGTATTCCGAAGCCTGCCGGCCCCTTCTCGGGAAATGGACCGACGGCCCCGCAGGGAAACTCATTGACCTGGTCGCCGTCTTCGCGCTGCTGGCCGGGACCGCCACCACCTTCTCCCTGGCGACGCCGCTTCTGTCCATGGCACTGAGCTCGGTTTTCCATATCGGGCAATCCAATCTGTTCACCATCGCAATCCTGGTGATCATCTGTCTGGTCTACACGGTCACCGTGTATTTCGGCATGAAGGGCGTGGCAAAGCTGGCCGCCTCCTGTACCTACCTGTTCTTTGCCCTGCTGCTCTATGTCCTGATCGGCGGCGGCAAGGCGCGCTACACGATCGAGACCGGCATCACTGCCATCGGCAACCTGGCGCAGAATTTCATCGGCCTGTCCACCTGGACGGACGCCCTGAGGGAGACCTCATTTCCCCAAAACTGGACCATCTTCTACTGGGCCTACTGGATGGTATGGTGCGTGGCGACGCCGTTCTTCATCGGCTCCATCAGCGGCGGGCGTACCATCCGCCAGACGATCCTCGGCGGATACGGCTGGGCACTGGCAGGGACATTTACGTCCTTCATCATTCTGGGCAATTACAGCTTAAACCTTCAGGTTACCGGGCAAATGGATCTGATCGCGGACTATGCCGCCTCCGGCGATTTATATCAGATCATCGTCAATGTCATGCAGACGCTTCCTCTGGCGAAAATGGGGCTGCTCCTGCTGGCCGTCACAATGATCGCCTTCTACGCGACCTCCTTCGATTCCATCACGATGGTGGCCGCCTCCTACTCCTACAAGGCCCTGCCTGCCGGCGCGCAGCCGCACCGCAATGTCCGGCTCTTCTGGGCGGTCATGCTGATCCTGTTCCCGATCGCGCTGATCTTCTCGGAGAACTCTATGGCAAACCTGCAGTCGGTGTCGATCATCGCCGCCTTCCCTGTAGGGATTATCATGATGATCATTATCGGAAGTTTCTTTAAGGATGCGCAGAAGTATCTGGAGGAGAAGAAGTCGTAGACAACTGCCGTGCCGTACGTCAGCGGATTTTAACAGACGAAATACTGTTCCAGAAATAATAGAAAAACAAGAGCTTCTGAACTCCCGCTCCCATGGGATATTCAGAGGCTCCTGTTATTAATACGATTCACTCACACTGACAGACAGGCGGCTCTCGTTCCGTTACGTCTCGTGTTATATTTCATGTTATGTCTCACGCCGCAAACCCGGCCGTTCCGTCACTCTCTTTATTCGTAGATCGGATATTTCTCGCAGATCTTCGTCACTTCCGCCCGGATATAGTCGGCCTTCGCCTCGAAATCCGTCGCGGTCAGCCAGATGCATTCCGCCACCTTGGCCATATCCGACTCCACCAGTCCGCGGGAAGTCACGGCAGGCGTTCCGATACGCACGCCGGAGGTCACGAACGGACTCCTGGGATCGCCGGGCACCGCGTTCTTGTTCAGCGTGATGTACACCTGGTCGCAGCGGTTCTGCAGTTCTTTGCCGGAGATATCCATGCCCCGCAGATCTAAAAGCATCAGATGGTTGTCCGTGCCGCCGGTCAGGATCTTAAAGCCCTGCTTCTGCAGCTCCTCCGCCAGCGCCCTGGCGTTCTTCACGATCTGCTGCTGATACGTCTTAAATTCCGACTTCAGCGCCTCGCCGAAGCACACCGCCTTGGCGGCGATCACATGCTCCAGCGGGCCGCCCTGGGTTCCCGGGAAGATCGCTTTGTTGAAATTGAATTTCTCCGCGGCCTCCTTATTCGCCAGAATCATGCCGCCTCTCGGCCCGCGCAGCGTCTTATGGGTCGTCGTCGTGACCACATCCGCATAGGGGATCGGGCTGGGATGGACGCCTGCCGCCACCAGTCCGGCGATATGGGCCATGTCCACCATCAGATACGCGCCCACCTTGTCCGCCACCTCGCGGAACCGCTTGAAATCGATCACGCGGCCGTAGGCGCTGGCGCCGGCCAGGATCATTTTGGGCTTGCATTCCAAAGCGATGCGCTCCATCTCGTCATAGTCCAGAAAGCCGTTCTCATCGACGCCGTAGGGCACCATATGGAAATACATCCCCGAGAAATTCACGGGGCTTCCGTGGGACAGATGGCCGCCCTGATCCAGGTTCATGCCCATGAAGGTGTCGCCGGGCTTTAACATCGCCAGGAACACCGCCATGTTGGCCTGGGCCCCGGAATGGGGCTGCACGTTGGCGTAGTCGCAGCCGAACAGCTTCTTCGCCCGCTCGATGGCCAGCGTCTCCACCACGTCGATGTACTCGCAGCCGCCGTAATAACGCTTGCCGGAGTAGCCCTCCGCGTATTTATTGGTCAGAACCGTGCCCATGGCCGCCATCACGGCCTCCGACACGATATTCTCCGACGCGATCAGTTCCAGGTTCCGCCGCTGACGGGCCGCCTCCTGCTTGATAGCCGCTCCAACCTCCGGATCCTGCTGCTCAAGAAAATCCATTACCTGATTTACCATGGTGTTATCCGCCTTTCTGTATGCTTAACTATGGTTTTTCCCATTATATCCAATTGTATGGGGTTTTTCAACCCCGGGCGCAAATTTCCACTCCTTCACCACCGCCTGGATCGTCCGGTTCCCGTTATATTCATTGATCGTCGGGTAGTAAATGGCGTC
>CANREE010000037.1 GCA_947629545.1 uncultured Lachnospiraceae bacterium
GCGCCCTCGGACACGCCAAGGATCACCGGAGACTGCAGCTCCTGAGCGGTCTGCAGGATGGACTTGGTCCACTCCAGATTATTGATGTTGAACTGGCCTACCGCGTAGTGGCCCTCAACTGCCTTCCTGAGCATCTCTGTTGCAGATACTAACATGATAATACCTCCATATTCTTAAGATTATCACTTCGCTGCGCCGTTTCCGTGAAGTCCTGCTCCCTGCTTCCGGCACAGAGCCGCAGATTACGCTTACGGCAGAGGACGCACCAAAATTCTGCTATCAGTATACACCATAACTTACCATTTGAAAAGAAATATTTTCGCGTGCGGGCAAACTAATTTGTAAACCAATTTGCAACCTCTCCCGCCGCGGGAAAGCCGGTTCAGATCCCCAGCACCCTGCTCACCGCCGCCTCCATATCGGCTGCGTCGCACTCGGCCGTATGGCGGATCCTGGCAGTCTTCAGGTCTGTAACCGCCTTCGGCACCGGCACATGGGAAATATGCTCCAGTTCCTCCGCAATGGCGAAATCATCCGTCAGCATCATCGGTCCCTGGATCGCCTCCAGGACCGATTTGGAGAATTTATAGGGACTTGCCGTGGAGACAATGACCGTCTTCGTCTGGTCGCCGGTCTCCTCCCAGTGGGTCTTCCACACCGCTGCCGCCACGCCGGTATGGGTATCCATCACATAGCCACGCTTCCGGTACAGATAGCGGATCACATCCGCATCCTGCTCCTCGGTCGCGTAACCGCCGATGAAATCTTTCATATGGTTTTTCATTTCCTCTGTCACCGTATAACGGCCGCTTGCCGAAAGCTGGCGCATCAGCCGTGAAGTCTCGCGCGCATCGCAGCCGGTGCTCAGATAGATCAGCCGCTCCAGGTTGCTGGATACCAGAATATCCATGGACGGGGACATGGTCAGCATGAACTCACGGTTCTTATCATAGGTGCCCGTGGTGAAGAAATCATACAGCACCTTGTTGTCGTTGGACGCGCAGTACAGCTTCCTGACCGGAACGCCCATCTGCTTCGCGAAATAACCGGCCAGAATATTGCCGAAATTGCCGGTCGGCACAACGAAATTGATCTCCTCGCCATCCTCGATGCCGCCGCAGCGCAAAAGCTCCGCATAGGCGTGGACATAATAGACAACCTGGGGGATCAGCCGCCCGATATTGATGGAGTTGGCGCTGGACAGCCGGAAACCTCCCTCCGCCAGCCGCTTCTCATATTCCTTATCCGCAAAGATCTTCTTCACGCCGGTCTGGGCGTCGTCGAAATTGCCGTGGATCGCGATGACCGCGGTGTTATCCCCCTTCTGGGTCACCATCTGCAGCTCCTGGATATGGCTGACGCCGCCCTTCGGATAGAAAACGATGATCCGCGTCCCCGGCACATCCGCAAAGCCAGCCAGAGCCGCTTTGCCGGTATCGCCGGAGGTGGCCGTCAGAATCACGATCTCCTTATCCTCGTGGTTCTTCTTCGCCGCCACGGTCATAAGCCGGGGCAGGATCGACAGGGCCATATCCTTGAACGCGATCGTATTGCCGTGAAACAGTTCCAGAACGTAGGCCACGCCCACATGGACCAGGGGCGCGATCTCCGGGGTGTCGAACTTGCTGTCATAAGCCTTATCGATGCAGTCACGGAGCTCCTCCTCCGTGAAATCGGTCAAAAACAGCTTCATGACCTCGTACGCCTGCTCCTGGTATGTCATTTCCGCCAGTTCCTTAAGCGGTTTATCTAACTGCGGAATCTCCGACGGCATGAACAGGCCGCCGTCCGACGCGATTCCTTTCAGAATCGCCTGGGAGGCGCTGACGCCACGTTCTCCGCCGCGGGTACTCTGATAGGTGATAGTTTTCATAAATGATGCTCCAATCCGCCGCCGCAACCGACGGCTTTGCTCAGCCTGCTGCAGGATCGGCGGCCTTCCTTTATGTATGCCGGCGCCGGCCCCGGATTTTGTTTGCCAGAAAATTCTAGCATACTTTCGCAGGGTCTGCAACGGTTATTATGTTAAATGTTTGACAGTCTTCTGCTGCATTTTCAATACATTTTGGAGAATCTCCACCGCACCTCCACCGGCTCATCGATCTCCAGACTGTCCTCCCTCACCTGGCAGTCGTAAGCGATGACATGGACGCCCATCCGATGCACTTCATACAACGTCCGGGCGAACTCCTCATGCGTTTCCCAGTTCGGCGCAAAATATTTCACGCCCTTCATCTGTATGACAAAAAAGATAAACGCCAGATAGCCCTGCCGGGCCGCGTCCGCCAGTTCCAGAAGGTGCTTAAGTCCCCGATCCGTCGGAGCGTCCGGGAACATGGCTACGCCATCCTTCTCCAGCGTCACGCCTTTCACTTCCATAAAAGCGCGGCGCCCCGGCGTTGAAAATGCCAAATCAAAGCGGGAATTGCCATAAGTTACTTCCCGGCGGATATCATGAATTCCGTGAATTTTCCGATTCGCGGCACACCAGCGCAGCCATTCCGCCGCCGCCTGATTCGGCGCCTGGGAATCCATATTGATCAGCATATCGCCTTTATAGACTGCGATCAGCGAATACTCGGTCTTACGGCCGGCTTTCTGATAATCCGCATGATGCTCCAGAATCACCCGCGCCCCCGGCACCAGCAGTTCCCGGCACCGACCGGTATTCTTCACATGAACCGTCTGCTCCCGTCCGCCGATGGAAACGACCGCGATAAAACGGTTGGGACGTTTTATGAATATTCCGAAGGAAATATCCTCGTATCTCATAGTTTTATCAGTCCTTTCGCTTTGCCTCAGGCCCTGCCGCTACACACAAGCCGGGCCGCACAACAACACAACCTTATTCCGGCGCGCATATTGTAATCATAAGCACGTTTTTCCGGGGATATACAATGGTAATTCCATTGAGTCAAATAGATTTGGGCAAAAAAGTCCGTGTGGTCTGGATCGCCAGTCCTCCGGACATGGCACGGCGGCTTCGCGACCTGGGCTTTACGCCAGAAGAAGAGATCCGGTGTGTGCTGACCGGACGGCCGGGCGGTATGCGCGCGTATCTGGTGCAGGGCGCGGTGATCGGGCTGCGTGAGCAGAACAGCAGAGAAATCTTCGTGGAAGCGGCGCAGGCCCCGCAGGCGCACAATGCCGCTGCAGATTCGCGATCCGGATGAATACAAGCAAGGTGTCACTGGCGCTTTCCTTGCATGGAAATACACGGAAAGCGTCACCGGCGCTCTTCGCGCATGAAAACAAAAAATCCGGCCCGGCGGCCGCCCTGAATCTGACAGGGCTCATCGCCGGGCCTGTTTCCGCGCGAAACCGTTCCGTCTACTCGCCGTCCACATCCATGTTGGCCGCGACTGCGATGGAACTCGATACGGTGGACACCGCGGTCACGACTGCCACGATCACGATCAGCAGCGCGCCGCCCATCATGATGAAGAAAAAGGTCTCCTCATCTTCCTGCTTCGCATCCTCCGTCTCCTCAGCGGTCTCTGTCCCGGACGCGTACGCCTCCTGCGCGGGAAGCGCCGCGAGAGTCAGACAGAAGCACAGCATCAGGGCTGCCAGAAATCGTCTTATATATTTCATGGGCCGTAAACCTCCTGTTCATTCAGATCTGTCGGATCCGTATTTCTCATTGTCTACGTAATACTATAACACATTTTCCGGGAAAATAAAATACCCAGGCACCGGCAGTTTGCCGGTTTCATACTGTAATCGTAAGGCTGACTTCGCTTTATGGAGGTTTCCGTGGAACAGAAACAGATCACCGTGGCGCTGGCGGGCAATCCGAATGTGGGAAAAAGCACCATTTTCAACGGCCTGACCGGCTTAAAACAGCATACCGGCAACTGGGCGGGCGTAACCGTCGCCCCGGCGGCCGGGCAGATGAAAGAAGACGGACAGACCTGCCTGCTGGTAGATCTGCCCGGAACGTACTCGCTCTCCGCCCATTCCCGGGAAGAAGAAGCCGCGCGGGATTTCTTAAGCGCCGGCAGCGCGGACGTGATCGTGGTCGTCTGCGACGCCACCTGCCCGGAGCGCGGACTGCGTCTCCTGAAACAGATCGTGGAACTGGACTGCGTGAAGAGCCGTGGAATTCCCCTGATCCTCTGTCTCAATCTCTGCGACGAAGCACGCAAAAAGGGGGTATCCATCGACTTCGGGCTTCTGCAGGATGTCCTCCAGTTCCCGGTGATCCCCTGCTGCGCCCGCCAAAGCGAGGATCTGCGCAGACTCCGCCGGACGATCCTCGAAGCGGCCGGAACCGCAAACTGCTATGACTGCCTGGATTTCTCCCCCAAACAGCTGGCCCGCGAGACCGTCCGCTACACCCGCGTCGATTACCGGAGGCGGGAAGAGCTGATCGACCGCGTGGTGACCGGCCGCTTCAGCGGAGGCCTGATCATGGTGCTTCTGCTTTTGGGCGTGTTCTGGCTGACCATGGTCGGAGCAAATATTCCGTCGGACCTGCTGTGGGATCTGTTCTTCTCGCTCGAGCCGCGCCTGGCCGCCGCCCTCACATGGCTCGGCGTGCCTGAAACGCCGGTAAATCTTCTGGTCTGCGGGGCTTACCGGGTTCTGGCCTGGGTCGTCAGCGTCATGCTTCCGCCGATGGCCATCTTCTTCCCGCTGTTCACGCTGCTGGAAGACCTGGGTTATCTCCCCCGCGTCGCCTTCAATATGGACCGGGCCTTCATGCGCTGCCGTGCCTGCGGCAAGCAGTGCCTGACCATGGCCATGGGTCTGGGCTGCAACGCTGCCGGCGTCGTCGGCTGCCGTATCATCGACTCTCCGAGAGAACGGCTCATCGCCATCCTGACCAACTCGATGGTCCCCTGCAACGGGCGTTTCCCGACGCTGATCAGCCTGATCACCCTGTTCTTTCTGGCCGGGAGCCGCACGCACGATCCCGCAGGCGCGTTTTCCGGCAATCTGCAGGCAGCGATCCTGCTGACCGCCCTGATCCTGCTCGGCGTCGCCGCGACCATGTTCTGCTCCTGGCTTTTGTCCCATACGCTGCTTAGGGGCGTTCCGTCCTCCTTCACGCTGGAACTGCCGCCCTACCGGCGCCCCCAGATCGGCAAAGTCATCGTCCGCTCCATCTTCGACCGGACGCTGTTCGTCCTTGGCCGCGCCGCGGCTGTAGCCGCACCTGCCGGCGTATTGATCTGGCTCCTCGCCAACCTTCATATCGGCGGTCAGAGTCTTCTCCTGCTCGTGACCGGCGCCCTGGATCCCTTCGCCCGCCTCCTCGGTCTGGACGGAGTTATCCTGACGGCGTTTGTCCTCGGCTTCCCGGCCAACGAGATCGTACTTCCGATCATCCTTATGGCCTACCTGCAGACCGGCACCCTGGTGGAAATGACCGATCCCACCGCCCTCTTCACCATCCTTACTGCCCACGGCTGGACCGCGAAGACCGCCCTGTGCATGATGATCTTCTGCCTGTTCCACTGGCCCTGCTCCACCACCTGCCTGACCATCCGCAGGGAGACCGGAAGCCGGAAATGGACCGTGCTTGCCGCCGTACTGCCGACCATCGTGGGAACCATCCTCTGCGCGGGCGTGAACCTGACGGTGACGGTCCTTGCAGGACTGTAAAATCGGATGTAAATAAACGCTTCCCTCCCTGAAGATCTCCCGGACGCAGGCCGGCTGCCTCGCAGCGTCCCCGCAATCCGGCAAAAAGAAAAGTCCGCAGCGAACTACGGACTTGATAAACACACCTCAAACACTCATCCTGCCTTTAGCTGGAACTTCCGCGCCGCCTTCTCCGAGTCCACTTTCTCGATCATCGCTCCCAACGCGGACAGTTTCTGCTCGAAATTCTCATAACCGCGCTGTATGTACTCAATATCGTCCACCACCGTATAGCCTTCCGCGGCTAATCCGGCGATCACCAGCGCCGCACCCGCACGAAGATCCGGAGCAGACACCTGCGCTCCGGTCAGCCTCTCCACGCCGGTAACAATGGCCACATTGCCCTCTACTACCTTAACGACGGCGCCCATCCGGGAAAGCTCATCCACATATTTGAAACGGTTCTCGAAAATACTCTCCGTCACAATGCTGGTTCCTTCAGCCAGCGACAATGTCACCGTGATCTGCGGCTGCATATCTGTCGGGAAACCGGGATATACCTGCGTATTCACATTCGTGCGGGTCTGTCGGGAACATCCGATCACGCGCACCGCGTCGTCAAACTCCACCACCTCACAGCCGATCTCCTTCAGCTTCGCGGAAATGGATTCCAGATGCTTCGGGATCACATTGCGCAGGGTCACATCGCCGCGTGTCACCGCGGCTGCGCACATAAAAGTCCCTGCCTCGATCTGATCCGGAATCACCGCATACTCCGTCCCATGAAGATATCTTACACCCCTGATACGGATCACATCCGTACCTGCGCCGCGGATATCCGCGCCCATACTGTTAAGAAAGTTCGCCACATCTACCACATGCGGCTCCTTCGCCACATTCTCTATGATCGTCTGGCCTTCCGCAAGCGCGGCCGCCATCATAATATTAATCGTCGCACCCACGGATACCTTATCCAGATAGATATGGCATCCCACCAGATCGATCGCATGGGCCGAAACAGCGCCGCGCTCAATATCAACCTTTGCGCCCAGCGCACGGAAACCCTTCAGATGCAGGTCAATGGGCCTGCTGCCGATATTACAGCCGCCGGGAAGCGGCACCCTCGCGCTCTTATACTTTCCCAAAAGCGCCCCTATAAAATAATAGGAAGCGCGGATCCTGCGCATATATTCATCTTCGATGGACACATCACTGATGCCCTCGGCATTAATCTTCACAGTATGACGGTCAATACGGTCTACCCTGGCGCCGATCGCCTGAATGGCTTCCAGCATTACATTAATATCGTTCACATCCGGCAGATTCTCGATCAGAACGTCCTCATCAGTCATGATCGACGCCGCCAGAATCCCCAGCGCCGCGTTCTTCGCACCGCTGATCGACACTTCACCGGCCAGCGGGTTCCCGCCTTTCATAATAAACTGCTCCATCAGACACTCCCCACAATGACAAAATGCGTCATTTTTCGCGCGACACTGCCGCGTATACTCATCATACCAAATTATGACGAAAATGTAAATAAAATCTTACTGTTATTTAAAAGTTCTTAATTCAGGGACAATCCGCATACAAAATCATTTCCCAGTTCCTCAAAATACGCGGATCCGTCGCCAAGCCCGAGCTTATAGCGTTCTCCTGTCTCAGGATCCATCACATTCACATTGTACTGGTCGTACCCATATAACAGCAGATAAGAACCGCCCTCCGTATAAGCCAGTACCGGATATCCCATGCCGATATAATAAAGTGTCTCCCTCAGCGTCATACCGCGGCATTCCAGAAGCATCAGCCCATCCGTTTCTGCGTTCATTCCGCTGCCCATACGCCTTGTCAATTCATACGCCAGCGTCTTCGGGTCTTTCAGGCCCCTCACGCCCGGCCGGTTTACACGATCCCACAGGATTCGCTGGTTACCGTCTGTCACGATTCCCATCATATCATAAACCGCATGCGCAGCCTGAGAAAGTTCCGTATAGATCCCCTGGAGTTTACCGCGTCCGTACGCATAGAAAAGAATGCCCTGCCGCTGCCCATCCGACTGCAGTTCCAGACGTTCCGAACGATCATAAGAAATACGGCTGGCCGCCGAGAGTCTGACTCCCCGTCCGCTTTTGATATCCTGGTCCAGCTGGATAAAATACACCTTTCTCCTGATCTCCGAGGCATACCACCCGATACCTTCCATATAAATTTCATCCGACGCCGTATTGCAGACAATGGTGTCACTGTCGTGATATTCATAACTTCCGTCGCCTGTCTTTACGAAACGATCCAGATGGATCCTCGCTTCCTCTACCCTGACATTGGAGATATACAAACCCTCCGGCGTATAACTGGATTGGTTCGTAAGCGTGTCGTCCACGATATCGATCGCGTACATGGGCGGCTTGGCCGACCGGCCGTTCAGGTACCATTTCGCGCCGTCCTGTACCAAACCATAGACAAAATCTCCCTGTACAAAACCAATGGTCCGCAGCACTGCTCCATCCGGCGCAGGGATCTCCTGCTTTCCTCCGGTATCCAGATTCAGCAGATGGATCGTATCCGTTCCCTCTGTCGTCTGACTGTCCTGCCAGGCGAAACGTTCTTCATCACCGCTGATCGCATACGCCCCATCCGCCAGGTTCTGCGCCACCACCAGATATTCATCGCTTGTCAGATCCACCGCGAATACAGCCCGGTCCAAAAAAAGGTACAGCATATTCTGTTTACTCAGATGGCAGAGAAGTTCCACATTTTCCCGCAGTTCGTCGAAGGACTCCCGCGACGGGATGAAGAACTGCTCCTCGATCGCCCCTCTCCGCTTCTGGTCATAGCGGCAGATACTGATTCCCTGGCTCCCTTCGTGGGCGCCCCGGTTCATATAACCGTAAACCAGAAAAATCACGTTGCCGCTGTCGTCCACCGTCAGAATCCTGATATCGTGCCGATTATAATCGCTGCGGCCCGTACTGTCCCCCTCCAGCCGGAAAGAGAATAATTTCGCCGCCTGGTTGTCATTCTGATCATACAGCCACAGTTCCCGGTTAAATACAAACGCCAGATACCGGCCGTTGTCGCTTTTCATCCGCGATACCGCAGCATCCGTACCGATTCCAAGCGTGATCCGTTTTCCGGAGAATGCATCCCGGCTGCCGGAGAACACCTCGTTGACCGTACGTTTGAAATCCATCAGGTAGATCCGCTTCTCGTCCCAACGCATGGTATAGTAATCTTCCACATCATAAAGCTCTTCCTGTCCTTCCTCTGACTGGCGGCTCACCTGATAAGTCACGCGGACCTGTCCCATGATGCCGTCCAGCTCCGTAAGCGTCACCTGCATCTCCCCCGCAAGGCTCATGGCAAGCCCCGCCCAGGTAATCTGGGAAAAGCTGGATTTCAGCGTCACATCTCCGAGAGAAGAATTATCCGCCGTTTCCGTTGTCTCCAGATACACGACCAGAGAAGCCGCCTGCGCCTCATCCAGACATTTGACCGAAAATTCTCTTGCAAGCGCAAGCATCTCCTGCGCGTGGCTCTCTGTAGGCCACAAGATCCGGGTATAATAATGGAGCTGCCCGTGAAGTTCCGTTTCCATCTGAATATGAAGCAGATACTCTGTATCCCGGCTGATCAGATTCTGGATCGGAAGCGTCAGGCGGCTCACGCCGTCTTCCTCCGCCTGCCCGTCCGCAGTCGAGCGCTCCACCAGCCGCTGACCGTCCAGACTGCGGATCTCATAACTGACAGCAAGCGGCGCCGTACCGTATTCCCGGATCTCCATGGACAAACGTCGATCTTCCGGCAGGATCACCAGCGAATCCCGCGTCACAGACACGTCCATTTCCTGCGTAAATCCGACCAGCCGGTTTTCTTCCCCGAGATACATCTCCGCATACACGACAGGCAGAGACGGCGCCTCCATCAGGGTGTACACCGTCTCTGCCTTCTCTGCCTGATTCCACGATACAACCAGATAAATGGCCACCGCCGCCACAAAGATCCCGGTCAGGATGGCCGCCCGCTTTACCAACTTCATCTTCTCACTCGAATAATTTCTCTGGATAGACACCCGCCGCAACCAGCGCGCGGATGGAATCCACCACCGCCTGTTTGTCTTCCCTGTAAGTGACGCCAAACCATTTGTCCGGCGTCTCGAGGACCTTCACCCGCGCCTTTTTGGAGCTTACCAGCTGATTAATAACCGCGGGAAGAAGATATTCAGATTTGATATCGCCTTCCTTCAACGAAGCAAGGAATTCCGGGAACCCGGCCTCCAGTTCGTCAAGAAAGGCCGCCGGAAGCCCCCACATATTCATGGAAACATGACTGCCGGAAGGCACGTAGACCGCTGCCCCGGCCTCGTCTTTCGCAGCGAGGCCGTCCTCCGTCTTCCGGATATCGTAGGTTTCCACGACCGTTTCCAGATAACCGTCACCGCTCACCCTGCAGACACCGCGGGTCACGCCGCCGTTCTCGCTTAATGTATTTTCCAGCAGAAAACCACCCATGCACATATCATAGACGCCGGACTCTTCCATATGGTCTGCCATATAGTCGTGGAGGCGCTGAAAGCCTTCTTTTCCGTAATAATCGTCAGCATTAATGACCATAAAAGGCCCGTTCACCAGACCCTTGATGCTTAAGACCGCCTGACCGGTACCCCAGGGCTTCTTCCGGCCTTCCGGCACGGCGAAGCCTGCAGGCAGATCGTCGATCTCCTGATAGGCATACTCCACATGAACGATCCTCTCGATACGGCTGCCGATGATCTCTTTAAAATCTTTCTCCAGATCCTTACGAATAATGAAGACCACTTTATTGAACCCGGCCCTGATCGCGTCATAGATTGAATAATCCATGATGATCTCGCCGCCGGGTCCTACCGGTTCCAGCTGCTTGATACCGCCGCCGAAACGGCTGCCGATACCGGCTGCCATGATGACCAATGTCATGTCTCGCATAGTCGAATTCCCCCACATTTTCCTGAATTTATCTTTTGCATACAGCCGCGCCTGCCGCCGCAGTTTATTTCGCCTTCGTCTCCAGACGCACGATCGCTCTCTTCAGGGCCAGCTCCGCCCGCATCACGTCCGTACCGGGATAACGATCCTTCAGGCGCCTCTCGGCGCGGATCCGGGCTTCCTCGGCGCGCTTTACGTCAATATCCTCCGGCCACTCGGCCACCTCGGCCATGACCGTTACCTGATCCTGCAGGATCTCGATGAAGCCGGCCATCAGCGCGGCTTTCTGCACCTGACCGCCTTCTTCGTGAATCTTCAAAAGTCCCGGCGCTACGATAGCGGTAGCCGGAATATGGTTTGCATATACGCCGATATCGCCTTCGGTAGTGGTCAGCTCGACCATGGAGACATTTCCGTCATAGAAAATGCGGTCCGGCGTGACCACCTTTAACTTGAATAGATCAGCCATTCTGAATCCTCCTGTCTGCCGCCTTCATCCGCCTGCCACGTGCCGCCGTTCCCTTACCGTCAGACAGACAGCTCTGCCTGCCATCTGCGCCGCACGCATCCTTCTGCACGGCCGCCTGCCGCGCGGTTTGTCCATCAGTCCGGCTGCGCTCAGCCCTTCACCTTCGCCAGTACGTCGTCGATGTTGCCGGCGTTCATGAAATATCCCTCCGGCACGTCGTCGTGCTTGCCGTCCAGAATCTCCTTGAAGCCCTGGATCGTCTCGCTGATGGGCACATAGCGGCCCTCCAGACCGGTGAACTGCCCGGCCACGAAGAACGGCTGGGACAAAAACCTCTGCACCTTTCTCGCGCGGGCGACGGTCAGCTTATCCTCCTCGGAAAGCTCATCCATGCCCAACATCGCGATGATGTCCTGCAGTTCCTTATACTTCTGCAGCACTTGAATGACCCTCTGGGCCACCTCGTAGTGCTCCTCGCCCACGATGCGCGGATCCAGAATGCGGGAGGTGGACTCCAGCGGATCCACCGCCGGGTAAATGCCCAGCTCCACGATGGAACGGCTCAGTACCGTCGTGGCGTCCAGATGGGCAAACGTATTGGCCGGGGCCGGGTCCGTCAGGTCGTCGGCAGGCACATACACGGCCTGAACCGATGTGATGGAACCGTTCCGCGTGGAAGTGATGCGCTCCTGCAGAGCGCCCATCTCCGTCTGCAGCGTCGGCTGGTAGCCCACGGCGGAAGGCATGCGTCCCAGAAGTGCGGACACTTCGGAACCGGCCTGTGTGAATCGGAAAATATTGTCGATGAACAGCAGCACGTCCTTGCCGCCTTCATCGCGGAAATACTCGGCCATGGTCAGACCCGTCAGGCCCACGCGCATACGCGCCCCCGGCGGCTCGTTCATCTGGCCGAATACCATGGTCGTCTTATTGATAACGCCGGACTCAGTCATTTCGTGATAGAGGTCGTTACCCTCACGGGTACGCTCGCCAACGCCGGTGAACACAGAGTAACCGCCGTGCTCAGTCGCGATATTACGGATCAGCTCCTGGATCAGCACGGTCTTACCGACGCCGGCGCCGCCGAAGAGGCCGATCTTGCCGCCCTTCTGGTACGGACACAGAAGATCGACGACCTTGATACCGGTCTCCAGAATCTCTGTCTCCGTGGATTGCTGCTCGAATGTCGGCGCCGGACGGTGGATCGGAAGATAAGTGTCCACATCCGGCTTTTCCTTATTGTCAATGGGCTCTCCCAGGACGTTGAAGATGCGTCCCAGAGTTTTCTCGCCCACAGGCACCGTAATCGGATGTCCCGTCGCCACGGCTTCCATGCCGCGGGTCAGACCGTCGGTGCTGCCCATGGCGATACAGCGAACTGTATCGTCGCCCAGATGCTGGGAGACCTCTGCCACCAGCTTCCCGCCGTCCTTCGTGGCAATGGTCACCGCCTCGTTAATATCCGGGAGCTTTCCCTGGCTGAACTTGATGTCCAGCACAGCGCTGATGACCTGTGTGATCTTGCCTGCATTTTGCTCTGCCATCTTGGTTCTCCTTATTCATACTACAGGATCCGTTTTGTGTATCCCGTAATCAGATTGAACATTTTAAGACGTAATCAACCGCCGATCGCGTTGGCTCCGGCCACGATCTCCGTCAGTTCCTGCGTGATCGCGCCCTGGCGCGCCTGGTTGTACTGGAGGCTCAGATCCTCGATCATCTCCTCCGCGTTGCTGGTCGCCGAATCCATGGCCGTCATGCGGGCTCCGTTCTCGCTGGCCAGCGATTCCAGAAGAGCGCCGTAGATCAGGCTGCTCATATACTTCGGGACAATGGCGTCCAGCACGGTCTCGTCGTCCGGCTCATAGTCCATAATAGCCCGCGCCTTCGGTTCCGTGTCCGCAGCGCCATCCGCCCTTCCGTCCCTCTCCGGCAGTTCCACCGGCAAAAGCTTCAGAAGTCTGGGAGTATGCACCACCGTATTCTTAAACATTGTAAACGCCAGATAGATCTCGCCGATCTCCCCCCGCGCGAACGCTTCCAGAAGCACCTGCGTCAGTTCCGCCGCGTCCTGATAGAGCGGGTCGTTGATGACCTCCGAGTAGTCGCCCTGAATGGCAAACCCCCGTCTTGCCAGTCCGTCGCGTCCCTTGCGGCCGATGGCGTACACCAGCGTATCCTCCGCCGGCAGCTCCGCGTTTACAAGCTTTACGATGTTATTGTTATAGCCACCCGCCAGACCGCGGTTGGATGTGATCGTGATGACCGCCTTCTTCGGCGACGCGCCGGACTGCAGATATTTGTGTCGAACTGCACCGGAACGGCTGATAATGGAATTCATCGTATCATACATCAGGTCGAAATACGGCTTCGCCGCCTCCGCCCTGGCTCTGGACTTCTGCAGCTTCACAGTCGCCACCAGTTTCATCGCCTTCGTGATCTGCTCCGTACTCTGGATGCTGTCGCGCCGGCGCTTGATATCTCTCATGGTTGCCATGATCTGTCACCTGCCCTTTCTATACAGCCCGCTGTCGCCCGCTCAAACGATGTTTAACTCTTTCTTCGTCTGGCGGACGCTTCGCGCTGCTCCGTCTCACCCCTGCGCCTTGCACTCCCCGATCGCCTTCGCCAGAAGCGCGTCCATCTCATCGGAAATCACGCGGGTCTTCTTAATCTCCGCCGGGATCTCCGGATATTTGGTATCGATGAACTTAAACAGCTTCTCCTGGAAATCCAGGATCTGGTCCGTGGGGATATCCAGCAGGAACTTCCGGGTCACCGCGTAAATGATGATGACCTGGTACTCCACCGGCATGGGCTTATACTGCGGCTGCTTTAACACCTCGCGAATGCGCTCGCCCTGGGCCAGCTGCTCGGTCGTCGCCGCGTCCAGCTCGGAACCGAACTGCGCGAATGACGCCAGCTCACGGTACTGGGCCAGTTCCACACGAATCGGCGCCGCGATCTTCTTCATCGCCTTGATCTGGGCCGCGCCGCCGACACGGGACACGGACAAACCGGCATTAATCGCCGGACGGAAGCCGGAATTGAACATCTCGGTCTCCAGATAGATCTGGCCATCGGTAATGGAAATGACATTCGTCGGAATGTACGCGGACACATCGCCCGCCTGCGTCTCGATGATCGGCAGGGCCGTTAACGACCCTCCGCCCAGCTCATCCGACAGCCGGGACGCCCGCTCCAGAAGCCTGGAATGCAGATAGAACACGTCGCCGGGATAAGCTTCGCGCCCCGGGGGACGCTTCAGCAGCAGAGACAGCGTACGGTACGCCGCCGCATGCTTGCTCAGATCGTCATAAATGACCAGTACGTCCTCGCCGTTCTCCATCCACTCCTCGCCGATGGCGCATCCGGCGTAGGGCGCAATGTACTGCAGCGGCGCCAGGTCGGATGCAGTAGACACCACGATCGTGGTATAGTCCATGGCGCCGAATTCTTCCAGCGTCTTCACGATATTTGCCACCGTCGACGCCTTCTGGCCGATGGCTACATAGATACAGTGGACGTTCTCGCCCTTCTGGTTGATGATCGTATCAATGGCGATAGCCGTCTTGCCGGTCTGGCGGTCGCCGATAATCAGCTCACGCTGTCCGCGGCCGATCGGAATCATGGCGTCGATGGCCTTGATACCGGTCTGCAGCGGCGTATCAACGGATTTCCTCTCGATGACGCCGTGGGCCACGCGCTCGATGCGGCGGTATTTGTCCGTCTCGATGGGGCCCTTGCCGTCGATGGGCTGCCCCAGGGAATTGACGACGCGCCCGGTCAGTGCGTCACCTACCGGAACCTCTACCACGCGGCCGGTAGTCTTCACCGTATCGCCCTCACGGATCCGGCTGGTATCGCCCAGCAGAACCGCGCCCACATTGTCCTCCTCCAGGTTCAGCACCATGCCGAAGATCTCTCCCGGGAACTCCAGAAGTTCTCCCTGCATGGCGTTCTCAAGACCGTGGATACGGGCAATGCCGTCGGCTACCTGAATGACGGTTCCCACATTGGACACGTCAAGCCGGGTCGAATATTTTTCAATCTGCTCCTTAATCACGGAACTGATTTCTTCCGGTCTCAAATTCATAATTGCACCTCCAACAGCTGCTTCCTCAGATCATCCAGTCTGTTCTTAATACTGCTGTCCACGACCCGGTCACCGATGCGGATCACCATGCCGCCGATCAGCGACGGATCCACCCGATAGTCCATCTCGAAGGATTTGTATGAAGTGGTCGCAAGGAGCTTCTCCTCCACCTGCGCCTTCTGCGCTTCGGACAGTTCCACCGCCGTAGTCACCGCGGCGATGCCGATGCCTTTCATTTCCTTCACACAGCCGATAAAATAACGGAAAACAGCAGGAATCTCCGTCTGTCTCCCCTTATCCACCACCGTGGTCAGAAATCCCAGCATCTCAGGCGAGACCCGGCCGGCGAAGACATTCTCCACGATCTGCAGCTTCTCCTCCTTCACCACCTGCGGGTGGTTCAGAAGCTGGATCAGATCCGTATGCTCCGTAAAAATGGTAAGGAGCGCGCAGACCTCCTCGTAGACCGCGTCCAGCGTCCCCTTCTCCTGAGCCGCTTCCAGAAGTGCATCGCCGTATACCTTCGAAACTAACTTTGCCATGTGCTCTCACCCATTTCTTTCAGAGTTTCCTCGATCAGGGAATCCTGCACCGTGGTATCGATGGACGCGGAGACGACCTTGCCCGCCATAAGCGAAGCGATGGATACGATCTCCTGCTTCATATCGTCCAGCGCTTTCCTGCGCTCCAGTTCCACCTCGCGGCTGCCCCGCGCGATGATTCTGGCGGCTTCCGCCTTCGCTTCCTCAATAATCTCCGCTTCTCTGGCCTTGCCCTTCCTGCGGGCCTCCTCCAGAATCGCGTCCGCCTCCTTATCGACGTCGCGGAGCTTTGCCTCATAACGCGCTTTCAGCTCCTCCGCCGTCTTCCAGTCGTTGGCGGCATTCTGGAGTTCCTCGGCCACCTTCCGGCGCCGTTTCTCCAGGATATTGCGCACCGGATTGAACAGCAGATAGGACAGCCCGAAGAACAGGACGAAAATATTGATCGCAGTAAAAAACATCTCGGAAAGCAGCTGCGGATCAAAACCTATTAATCTGTTAAGTCCTTCCAATGTATCAGAGCCTCCTTCCTGTTCCTGTCAGACTCCTCCGATCAACCGAAGGGCTTCACGAACATCAGAATGATGGCTACGACCAGGCCATACAGACCGGTGGTCTCAGCGACCGCCTGACCTAAAAGCATGGTGGATGTAATATCCGACTTGGCGCCCGGATTACGGCCGACTGCTGCCGCGCCCTGACCGGCCGCGATCCCCTGGCCTACGCCAGGGCCAATACCTGCGATCAGCGCCAGTCCTGCGCCGATAGCGGAACAACCATAGATGAAATCCTGTCCTGAAATGTTCATATGCTACCTCCTAAATTTATTCTCTGTCCCATAATTCCGGGATGGAAACGCAAAATCCACGTTGCTGCATCTGCGCAGCGTCAGGAATCCGCCCGCCGCCTGCTCTCGGCAGTCCGGCAAAGGAAACGCTGCGGCTATTCCATCTTATCATTAATATAAACCATCGTCAGCATACAGAAAACATATGTCTGTATCGCTCCCGAAAACAAATCGCAGTACACATGCAGCGCCGCAGGCAGTACGATCTTCATGAACCACGGCATCATGCCGTACCACAAACCGATGATGATCACGCCGGAAAGCAGGTTCGCAAACAGACGCAGCGAAATTGAGATCGGGTTGGCGAACTCACCGATCAAATTGATCGGGAACAGCACCGGAATCGGCTCGAACAGACTGGTAAAATGCCTGACCCCTCTGTTCTTGATCCCCTGATAGTTCACGATAAAGAATGTGAACAGTCCCAGAAGGAATGTGACGCCGAAATCCGCCGTCGGGGCCCTCAGGCCCACAAGTCCGCTCAAGTTGCAGAGCAGTATGAATAAAAATATGGTTCCGATGTAATTCATAAAACGCCGGTTATTGGCTCCCAGAATGCCTGCCGTCATATTCTCCAGTGCTTCCATGGCGATCTCCAGTCCGCTCTGCAGAAGTCCCGGCGTGTCGCTCTCGCTGACAGTCCTGAGCTTCCGGCTGACAAAAAAGGCAAACAGCAGAAGCACCGCCGTGATGATCCACGCGCCCACGGTCGTGTCCGAAATCCAGAGCTCCTGACCGAAGGCGTGGTACTTAAGCACGCCGTGGATCATGAAATCCGGCTCATGCGCGATCATCGGAATCTTCATCATTCCCATACTCCTTCCTCCTTTCCCCCAGAATAATGTCTCCGCCGCCGTTTTGACCGTCCGGCGAAGTTTTCTTTCCTGAAGCCACCCGGTGCACCGCCGGCTGGAGAAATGCTCCCATCTTCAATCCCAGCGCACCTATGATCATCGCCACCGCGTCGATCTGCGGCCGGCTCCCCAGAAAGAACAAAACTACCACAAATATTATTTTGCGAAGCACCGACTGCACTACCGTGATGCGGTTCGCATAGCCCGCGTCGCGGCTGTCCGTCGCCCGCTCCGCCACAACAGCCATATGGATGAGCATCGCCACGTCGGCGAGGAACCCCGCCAGAAGTCCCAGAAGCACCGGCCCCAGGGCGAACCCCATACCAGCCAGTCCCCGCCTGAAGATCACGGCCAGAATTCCCAGCGCCAGCACATAGAGAAACATCCCCGCGCACATCTCCGCCACCAGGCGTCTGATCTCCTTCGTCATGCGGAATCCTCCCCATGCGGCGTCTGCGTCGCTGTCCGCGCTGCCATTTCATTCTCAGCCGCGTCTGCCGTCCGAATCCGGCTGGGCCGCTTCGGCCTGTCCACGGAACTGCCGGCATCCGTCAGCACCTCCTGCATCCGACGCTCCCGCTCCTGATTCTCTTCCCGGGCGTCCTGCTCAATGATCCGCTTCGCCATCAGATAGGCGCCCCGGCCGCCGCCCAACACGCCCAGAACCAACAGGACCAGCGTTGTCTTCGTGCCGAACCGGGCGTCAAGGCAGGCCCCCGCCGCGATCCCCAGAAGCACCGGCGTTAATACACACAGGCCCAACTGCGTCACCATGGCGAGGCTGCGGAATACCGATTTCTTATATCGCATAGCGTCTCCTTCCCGGAAAACCTGCGTCCCGCCATACAACACGGCATTCAGAAAAGTCGGCCGACCGCCAACTATCCACCATTATAACCAATCTTTTCCGATTTGTCCACATTTCATGAAAGTTTCCTTTGTAAAATAATCATAAAGAACCCCCTGACAATCGGACGGAACGCTTTCTTCCAGCAAACCAGTAAGGGGAACGCCGGATATCGCGGCGTTCCCCTCCTGATCTTATCCTACTATACGCGGATCATTCTTACTGCGGCCTTCGACCACGCTCTTGTTACGTGTCCTCTTCATCCTTTCTCGAAGCCAGGATTCCAAAGGCTCCCATCATACCCATAGCCACCAGAGCGAACAGGGCTACCGCGCCAACCGGCTTGTTGTCGCCGGTCACCGGGGCCATATAAGCCAACGGTACATCCTCATCCTCAATGCTCACAAGCGGCACCGGATTATCCGGGAAGCTCGCAAGCGGCGTCGGGTTATCCGGGATCTCTGTCGTCTGATTGCTGCCGGGAACTCCGGGGTTGCCCGGGTTGCCCGGATTACCGGGATTGCCCGGCGGGTTATAAGGCTCGGTCGGGTTTGCCGGGTTTGTCGGATTCGTCGGATTCTCCGGATTCGTCGGGTTTGTCGGATTCTCCGGATTCGTCGGGTTTGTCGGATTCTCCGGGTTTGTCGGGTTCGTCGGATTCTCCGGGTTCGTTGGATTCGTCGGATTCTCCGGGTTCGTTGGGTTCGTCGGATTCGTCGGATTCTCCGGATTTTCCGGCGGCTGCTCCGGCTCCTTCGGCGTATACACATTGACAAACTCCGCCGCCTCAGTATTTGCATTTCCTTCTTCTGTCTTATAGCTGAGATCTGTCACGGTCAGCTGACTGTCAACATCCTCTACTTTCACCGTCAACGTCCACACGCTGTCATCATAAGTCCAGTTCTCACTGCTGCCTGGCACTTCCTGAATGGTGAAGCTGTAGTTTCCAGCCTTCTTAAATGTGACCGCATCAAACGTCGCGTTTCCAGCGCCGCTTATCGTCACACGCTTCGCGGTGTCACTGTCCCCGAATTCAACTCCGTCCTCCGGATTTCCTTCAGCTTCTGCCAGCTCGAACGCAAACACCTCATTCCTCGGCGGCGTACCCTCAACAGTCTTAACGACCGCAGGAGCGTACTGCGTGGGCATCACCTTATATATATTGGTGAAGGTCGCGCTGGAACTGCTGTAACCGGCATTATTTCCCTCCCGCCAGGTGTAGCTGTGACTGTCGACCACCAACCTGCCGTCGACGTCTTTTACTACTACGGTCAGTGTCCATTCCCGGTCATCGTAGGTATATCCTTCCGCCTTGGTTTCACTGTTCTCGGAAATCGTGAACTTATAGGTTCCGGGTTCCTTAAACCCAATCGCTCCAAAGTCCGCTCCGCCCTCGCCTTTCACTGTCACCTCAGTCTCAGCCGGCATCTCTGCATCGCCCGTCAACGCCAGCGCGTATGCCGGCGGCGTATAATGGCCGGTCTCAGCCTTTTCAATGCGGAACGTGAAGGTCTCCTGTTTCTCGTCTTCAACCGGTCTGTCATCGCCGGTAATTACCTTCCTGATGTGCGGCTGATATTCCACCTCACTCACCTGATAATCATTGGTGAATACTGCCATCTCGCCGTCGGAATCAGGCTCATCCCCTTCAGGTACATCGACTTTTTCGTAGGAAGTCGTTTCGATCCACAGGTTATTCCCGTGATCGACCACTTCAACCGTCAATTCCCATCCGGCTTCATCGTAGTCGTATCCAGGCTTGTCGCCCTTTTCTTCCTTAATCGTGAACTTGTAGACCCCGGCCTCCTTAAATGTAATGTTGTCGAAGGACGTGATCCCAGCCCCTGTGACCGTCGCTTTCTTCGCGCTTTCACTGTCGCTGAATTCTATCTTCTCGCCATAGCTGCCCGCTTCTTCCAGGGTGAAGGTGAACGTTTCCTCAGTCGGTCTCGCAGCCGAACCACGTTTGAACTCCTTGCTCACCTTCGGCGCATATTTAACAGAATCCACCTCATAATTGTTCACAAATATCGCGGCTTTATCATAGAGCGCATCTCCTGTCACCCGCGAACTCTCGTCCGCCGGATCCACAGCGTCTCCATTTTTTATATGGTTATACTCCTTCTTTGTGACCTCCAGAACGCCGTCATGATCCTCAACCACCACAACGACTTTCCAGACGCTGCTGTCGTAGGTGTAGCCCGGAAGCCTGTCGTCCGCGCCTGTCACCTCATCAATCTCAAACATGTAGGTTCCGGCCTTGGTGAAATAGATCTCCCCATAACTGGCCCGATCCATACGGCCAGGGATTCCGGCTCCGCTGATTGTCACTCTCGTCTGTTCCGGCAGTACCACGCCATTGATTGCCGTCGCATCAACCAGCGCCAGATCGAAGCTGAATGTCGCGCCATCGATCAGATTGCCGTCCCGATCATGAAGCTGCGGTCTCGCCGCGCCTTCCACATATTTGACGACCTGCATGGTGGTAGCGGTAAACTGCGGTTCATACTTATTCACAAATGTCGCAACATCATCCTGCGTGTAGACATTGCCCGGATGGTCTGGATCCCGCTGCTGCTCATATGTGGAACTGACAACCTTCAATACACTTGCATCGTCTTCCACAACCACCGTGAGCTTCCATACCGTATTGTCATAGGTATAGCCCTTCGGCACCGGATCCGGTATTACTTCATGAATCACAAACTCATAGGTTCCGGCCGCATGGAAGGTAATGGGCTCAAAAGTCTTGATCTCCGCCCCCAGAACAGAAGTCACAGCCGGTGAAGGCATCGTCACGGCATCCCCATAATCGTTCTCAGGCGCAATCTCAAATTCAAAACTCTCCTGCTTCGGCGCAGTTCCTTCCACCACCTTACTGACCTTCGGCTCGTACTCGACCGGCGTCATTTTATAAATGTTGGTAAATGTCGCCTGATTCGAACTGGTCGAAACTCCCACAAAGCCATTTCCCAGAGGTATCGGATCTCTCGACGTATAGGCCGCAGCCGCCTGCAGCTGGCCGCCGATATCCGTCACCACCACCCGCAGATTCCACGGCTTCGCGTAAGTGTAACCCGGTTCTCTTCCGTCCACTTCGGAAATCGTAAAGTTAAAGGTTCCCGGTCTGGTAAATGTGATCGGAAGGAAGTCTTTCTCACCTTCGCCGCGCACCGTCGTCATTCCGATATTTCCGGCCGTCATCTCCCGCCCGTTATAGACCGCGCCTTCCGGATTGCCTTCGGCCGCACGAATCGTGAAGGAGAAACTCTTCCTCTGATTTTCCGGAGGATTGCCGGTGATCACCTTTTCAATATGAGGCTTGATCTCGGTCGGATCTGCTTTGTAGGTATTCGTAAACAACGCTTCTGTCAGCGAAGGATCAATGCCGGCGCCATCCTTTCTGTAACTCTGACTTCCAATACTAAGCTGTCCGCCTTCATCTACTACCTCTACCTGCCAGGTCCACACGCTGTCATCATGCCCATACCCGCGGTAATCTGTATTCTCATCCGTAACGGCAGGAAGCGGATCTTCCGTGATCGTAAAGCTGTAAGTTCCGGCTTTTGTAAAGGTTACTTTTTCATTGAAGTTTGCCTCACCTTCACCTGTAACCGTCGCGTGCATATCTTCAGGCACTGTCGCTCCCGGGCCGTTATCTGTACCACTACTCTGCCCGGTGTGAGCAGAATATTTCAGAGAAAGACTGAAGCCAAACTCTCTCATCTCAGCCGGCATCGGATCACCGGAAATAGCTTTCCTTACAACAGGCGCTGCCTCAATCGATTGCACATGATAACTGTTCACAAACTGCGCAATTTCTTCGGATTCCCCATCTCTCGTATAAGAGGAACTAGCAACCTTAAGCTCTCCGTCCTGATCCTCAACTTGCACCGTCAGCGTCCAGGGATTCTCATCGTACGTATATCCCGGTACAGCCTGTTCAGGAACTGCCTCTTTAATAGTAAATGTATACGTTCCCGCTTTTTTAAACTCAATACCTCCGAAATTCGCTGTACCCTCTCCTGTAACCGTAGTTGTTGGAGGAACTGGTAAGCTCACTCCTGCATTCTGCTGTCCAGAACCGTCTGCAGGGGTATAAGTCCCAGCCCCTAACGTAAACGTAAACGTTTTGTCTTCAGGCGGCTTTTCTCCCGTAATGGTCTTCTTTACCTTCGGTTCGAAGGTCACCGGCTGCACTGCATACGTATTTGTAAACACCGCTGAATCAGAATTCTTAGCTTCTCCCCCACCGCATTGATAATCGCCGCTTACAGCCAATTTCCCGTTGTCATTCTTCGATACAGTCACTGTCAATGTCCATGTCTTCTCGTCATAAACATATCCGGACGGCACCGGATCCGGTTTCACCTCAGAAATTGTATAGTGATAAGTGCGCACTTCGCTATAGGCAATTTCACCGAATTCTTTAGAACCCTCACCGGTAATCTCCACGGTATCGCTCGCAGGCATCGGAATCCCATCTTCAACAGCCTGAATGGTAAAGCTAAATGTCTGTTCCGCCGCAGGTTTTTCTCCGGACACTTGCAAATTCTTTGTAACCTTCGGTGTGAACACAGTGGAAATCGGTTCATTTGTAATTATCAGTGCTCCACCTGCTTCAACATCCCCATCTTCTCCCAGTTCGAAGATTATCGGATCAGCCGTCGCATAGCCGTCGGGAGCTTTTAACTCCTTCAGAACAAATTTATGATTTTCCTCTAGCTGCGGCCAGTCTACCTTCACCATTCCATTCGCGCCCGTCGTATAAATGGTAGCTACAATCCCACCACCTGCACTCGGCAAGGCAGTCCTGTAAAACTTCTCACCCTCGAGTTCTACCACATCTGCTTGATCGCTGTAACCATTAACCGGATAGGCATACAGTCCAAACTCAGCTCCCTGCAAAAGTTTCTCTTTGTCCGCAGCATCAACTTTCTTGACAGTAAACGCAATCTTTTCATTGCCCATTGAACCGTCGATATCACTGACTTTCAGATCCCATGTCTTACCTGCGGAAGCTGCACTAACTCCCTCCAGCCATGCATGATTGGTAATACTGACATTTAACGTTGGCTCAATCGCAAATGTATATTTGATACGCAAGTGCGCTTCATTCGGCAGCCCAGTAATAGTAATCCCCGATTCATCTTGACTAATATTACATTGATTCGTAATATCTGTTGTTGTACCGGACGCCCCTACCTTGTAAACACTAATATTATCAGGATTCAGAGTTACACCGTCCGTTGTCGTGGAATACTTATCTCTAAATATCAGATTATTGCCATACGAATTCCCCTCCTCATCTTTCAATTTCTGCGCCGATTCATTAATCTCAACATAGAAGCATACCTGTCCAGCTTCGATACGCTTTGCATCTTTGCCCAACAAACCGGTTGTAAAAGTATCCATTCTATGATCGACGGAATACTCACGCCCGCCTGACCAATTTACTTTCGCTGTATTTTCAATATTCTGGACTTCACTCTCGTTAAGCGGCATTCCGGGTCCTGGTTTCAGCTTATAAGTGAATACAAACTGATAGTCAGACGCCTCCTTCGCGAACTGCGCCTTAAGAGTAGATCCATCTGCTGCCTCGAAGTCATTCCAGTTGGCTGTGATCGTATTACCTATAACCGGATTTGTACCTTTGTAGATAAATTCCAGTTCATTCTCACCTGTCTTAGTCGTTCGCAAAACAGACAAAGAGCCGTCTACATACTCCATTCTGTCATCAAAGTTATCGATAAACCAAATATTTTCCGCGTCTTTGGCAACCTGAGGAATACCGGAATCGTTATCTTTTCCATTCTCAAATGTTACTGTATAAAGCGCATAACTTCCGATTCCGTTCGGATCATACATATTCTTTGCATTCTTGATCAACGGATTCTTCCGATATCTCGTCACACTGTCATAATCCTCATATCCGCCAATGTTAGGTTCAGCCGTGTTATGCAGGCAAACCTCTTTACTGGACATATTCTCTTCCAGATAATCGTAAAGCGTGTAGACGTCACCAGGATCATGCATCTTATGCTTATAGGCATCATCAGAAATACCTGTTACCTGTTCCAGCAGATACACCTTATGGGGATCAATGGTGTAAGTAATCGTAACTTTCACATCAGATTCTGTCCCCACAGGCCACAGGCTGCCGATAGCATTATGCTGCCCTTTCCAGCTACTTCCATTTTCTGTGCTACTGCCAATAGCCTCCTGATATGGCCAGAAGAAAATGCCAAGCCTGTTCCCATAGACCATATTATCATCGGTATCACTGACAAGAGAGGAATATGTTACACCATTCTCATTGCCGTACGGAGCAAACTTCCCCTGTACCGGATATTTTCTATCGCTCTTTTTTATATAGTTGGCAATATAATAAGTTCCATTCGCAAAGTATTGGTCCACTGTGTCATACTTCATTGCGCTTTCCGGCAAATAACTGAAATCATTCGGGGAAGCTGCTTGTTTAAAATTATAGGTCGTACCATTATACTCGACGGAAACCTGCACATCCTCCATTCCGGCGGAAGCATCCAGATAAATATCCGCATCCCTATTCCCATCCGCATCAAAACTACTGATATCAAACGAGTCCTTGATCATGCCTCCCATGATATATTCGTCTTTGCCGTCAATCTGAACTTTTCCGTAATCTCCCTTGGCCGCCAACCCTTTGCTGACATCAAGCGTGATCGTGTACTCAAGCTTATCGCCATCCATCAGTAATTTGCTTTTCTTATCAACATCGACACCCCCCGCACCGATGATAACATCGTCCTTAGCTTTATGCAGAAGGCCATTGGGTTCACTGTCAAGTTGTACTTCCGCCGTGTTCCAATACTGTCCGGGTCCGGGCGCCTCGAATTCGACCTTGATCTTTACCCAATGGATCTTATCATCCTTGAATTCATCGTTCGGCTTCGGAATTTTTATCTCCAGGGTTCCATTTCCTTCACCGACATATTTCGTAATCTCATCAAGATTATGCTTTTTCTTTTCTTTATCCGGATTCGCATAATAGTTTCGCCACAGTGCACTTTGCCCCGCTTTTTCCTGGTCTTTATCCGTGTATTCTGCAATCCTTACGCGAGTAACGGTAAGCGGAATATCCTTTCCGGCGCTGTCCTTCTTCGTCGGCAAAAGATCCGTAACCGTTTTCCCCTCCAGTGTATTATACGGATCATAAACCCAAATCTCCCAAGACGGAACCTGCTTCGCATCATCCTCAAAATCACCATATTTTTCCAGCGTCCCCCGAAGGATCTCTTCTGTCACTGTACTATGGACACTTGTTTCGCCTGTTTCTCCAATGAAATCGACGGTCGCTGTATTCGTCACTTTAACAGCTTCGTCACTGGCTTCGCCTTCCGCCTTCTTAAATGCGCCTTCGCCCACCTTGGCCTTATAAGTGACAATCAGTCTGTCTCCGGGGGCTAATTCTACGCCAACTTGCTCAAAAGATGCATTGGGAATTTCCTCTTCTCCTCCCAAAGCGGACACTTTCTTCATAGAAACCGTGTCTTCGAGAATCTGCGTATTCTTTCCAGCAACATCATCCGCAAAGACATCCGTAATCTTATCAACAGTGACTGTGCTGCCGGTCGGATTCTCAATCTCTATTTGATAACTGACTGTCTGGTTCGCAGAATCATATTCAGTAACCGTCTTATTTACAACCGGCGTTTTTGCATACTCGATTTTAACTGTACTGCTAATTCTGCTTCCGGGTATAATCTCCCAATTATCCTCTCCAAGGCCGACACTGACCAAGCCGTCGAACTTTAATTCAACATGCCCTTTTGGTCCGTCTTCAAATAATGGCTTATTAACACCATTAATAGGTACCTCTTTAAAATGAACCAAAATTGCTTTTCCGTCATTAACAACCTGTATGCTGGAGCCCAGATCAATCTGAATGCCCTGATTAGGTGCTGTAACCGCCCCCAGTATCACATACATCCAACGTTCATCTTCCTCTATGCCGGACAATTCCGGAATCGGATCTATTCCAGCGTTTCTCAATTCTTCCGCTGTGGCATAACGGAACTGTTTGTCGGTTATGCTCCGCTCCATGAATTCCATCTCAAAATTATAATGTTTACCGTTCTCCAATCCTTTATCTATTTCTACGCTTCCATCGCCTTTTACCGAGTATACTACATTGCCGGAATCATCTGTTACGATAATGCGCTCCAAAAAGTCCGCCAGATTCCCGGAAGTATTATTATCAACGCTATACAACACCGCCTCCGGAATCGATATCGCGCTGGCATACGCGCGAATCACCATCGGTTCATCTGCGTTCTCACCATCGGTTTCATCCTCTTCTCCCGACGGTTCCGAAGGATCTGTCGAACCCGAATCCGTCGGGTCCGCCGACAGCGTCTCATCCCCGGCTGCAGTGCTGCCCTCTTCCGTTACTGTGGCAGTCGTAGGTTCCTCAGCCGCGGAGGTTGTCTCGCCCACAGGCGCCGATGTATCGGCGAAAGCCGCCGTTGTCGCGGCCGGGTCGCTTTCCGGGTTTTCTTCGGAGGGCATCGTATTCCCGTTGCCGGGATCTATGTTGTCGCCCAGAGACCGGGTCGGATCATTTTCCGAAATCTCATTCGAAGGTTCACCGTCAATAGCATCCGCATCGGAAGGCGACGCCTCGCCGTAATTGAACGCCTCCGTATAGGAATACGCCGGATCGTTCTCCGGCATCGTTTCAGCCGCATATTCGGTACTACCGGCAGGCACTGTGTCAGCAGCGAGCTCCGTATCGGACTCGGAAGCGCTTTCCGATTCGCCGGTCTCATCAGAAACCACGCCGGGTACCGTGATCGGTTCTGTCGTATAGTCGCCGATCACTGCCTGAAACTCCCGGTCTTCTTCCCCGGAGTTGATAAACAACAGGACGATCTCTTCTTCCTGCGCATTGTAAAATACCCGCATACTGGCGCTGTCTGAATAAGTTTTGTTCAGGCCGCGCAGTTCCGTAACGGGAGCCCCGCCCAGAAGCGCCTCGCAGGTTCCGTCCGCATCCGCAATACCCAGACGATTCAGCCAGGCGACTCCGCCTTCAGCCTCCCCATCTGCGAGATCCCCCTCTTCCGGATCCGCCGTATAGGTCGAGACCGTCGAAATCCCCGCATTCTCAATAGCCGCTCTCAGGCTGTCCGGTTCCAACGTAAAAGAAACAACCGTTTCTTCCGTTCCGTCTTCCGGAAGTTCCTCAGCATACGCCGTCCCCACGCCTGTCAGGATATTTACCATTACCATTGCCATTGCCAGCACAAAGGCCATTGCCCGACGGCACTTTACCATAATTCCTTTCTCCATTATACTCCCTCCTCTTTCTCTACTACCTTATTATTCAGGACTCTCGCCCAATGCTCCATCGATCAGTTTCAGCAGTTCCAGGGCGCTGCGGAAATAGATCCGCTCCTGTTTCTCTGCCCATACCACCTCGCCCTGCCAGGTGGCGTTCTGCCGGAACTTGACATTCACGATGAAGGTACCGAGATTGCCCGATCTGCCTGTTACTTTACTTTCCTCCATGCCTGTCATCGCCTCCTCGCGTATCGCTGTGTGCGCGGCGGATCCGAAAGATCGGACCAGCGTCGAGCGCTGGGGAAATTTCCACCGGTCATACAGCCGATCCATTTCCTTGATCATCCCAACAGCCGTCGAGAATGGAATCGGTTCTTCCCGGTACTGGTGCCAGAGCATTCCCGAATAATCCATTCCATGTCGTTCATTCACACAGATACAGATCAGATTCGGTGAATACATGAGTGTGTGAAACGAATTCTGTAAATACAGATCTCCTATGATAATTATCAAGGCTGAGAGCATGAAAAAGGCTCCCG
>CANREE010000038.1 GCA_947629545.1 uncultured Lachnospiraceae bacterium
GAATTATCCAGCAGATTCCCTATAATCGCAACCAAGTCAACACTTCTTATATTTGTATGACGGGGAAATTCAATATTGGTGTTTACCCGAATATTTTGTGAACCGGCAAGGGCGATTTTGCTGTTGATCAGATAGTCGATTGCTTCATCGCCTGTCCATGCTGTCTGTGAAATGCCATGCATAGGGGTACGCAGCTTTTCAAGATATTCCCTTGCTTCGTTGGTGCTGTCCTTTGACAAATAGCGGTACAACGCTTCCACATGGTTATGAAAATCGTGAAACAGTTTTGCGTTAGCGGCGTAGGAATTTCTTAAATTCTGATAGTCGCGCCTGAGCAGCGCATTTTTATCTTTTTCAAGCTGTGCGATTGTTTTCTCCATTTCATATTGACGGTTCAGGTTGAAAAACAGAATTGCCATAAGGATTAACAGGGCGAAGATAACCCAAACGGTCATCTGATCGTCACTGATCGCTATGGTCCTTTGCCCGGACAAGAGGACTACCCCTAAAAAGCCGGCCACTCCAGCCCCCGCTATTACCCGTGATGATTTTTTGATCTGAAACGTCATACCCAGCATAATAAGACGGACAATCCAAACGGCAGCCATATATCCAAAAGATTTTGTACCCAGAAAGCTGTCTGAATGAAATGCAACGCCAAGTCCGGCAGACAGAATAAAGTCCCACAGGGCAACGGTTATCTCGTAAAAGAAAGCAAGGAACAGGCTCATTCTTAAGTTTGCGGCGAACATGCAATATAAAATCACAGTTAAAATAATCGTTTCTGCTCCTGCAATATAGATTTGCCCGATAGGGAAGCATGAAAACGCTGTTATACATACTGCTGCACACGCAGAAAAGGCAGCAGCCTTTTTCATATTTCCATGCAGAAAGGGTGCCAGTGGCACGCTTTCTGTATCCCCGGATAGCTTAAGGAGCGTTACAGCAAAATACAAGCCGAGGAATATTCGCAACCCATTTGTTAAAAAGAATGAAAGTATCTGATACCAGGCCATCATATACGCGCCCCCCAAAACTTGTTGATCTGCCTTTTTACCTCCTGTAAATGGGAACGGCTGACAGGCAGCTTTTCGCCATTTTTGAGATACGCCATACCGTCGCGGATTTTCATGATTTGAATGATATTCACGATATAGCCCCGGTCAATGAAGATAAACTCCGGCGTGTTCAATTCCTCAAAAATCTGCTGCAGGCTTTTCCTCACCTTCGATATTCCCATGCAGGAAACAAGCACTGAATTTTTGCCGCCGTCGCGCTGGATATAGAAAATGTCCTTGTAGGGTATTTTTTCCATGCGCCCGGCGGCTTGAATGATATACTCTTTCCCTGCTTCCAGCGCAATCAGTTTTGCCGCGTCCGTTACGGCGGCTGCCAGGCGAGCCGTGAGATCACTTTTTGGTACATAGCGGAAGATAGACAATTCAAAAGCGTCAATCGCATACTCGATATGCGATGTGATAAAAATAATCTTTACATTCGGTAAATACAGTTTGGTTTTTTCGGAAAGCTCCATGCCAGTTATGCCGGGCATCTCGATATCAAGCAGAATGAGATCAAAGAAAAAGTGATCGTCTGTAATATCAAACAGAAGATTGCTGCTCTTCGTGTAGGTAACGATTTCATAACCGATACCGCAGGACCGTAGACTTCTTTTTACAATGTCCTCATGCTGTATGACGGCTTCCTTTTCATCATCACATATCGCTATCCTTATCAACACATTCACTCCGTTTCTCTCAGAACAGCTCATCCAGCAGCAGATACCACCTAAGCTTCTCAGGATCCGGCGCAACGCCCAGCGCGTCGAAGAGCCGGTCCGCGTCCGCCTTGCGCTTCACCGACGCGTATTTCCCTTCCATATTGTGCCTCAGACTTCGATGGCAGAGCGCGATATCGCGCCAGCGGTCGCCCACGCCGGCGTCCCCCAGATCGATAAAGCCGCCGATCCCGGTCTCCGTCAGGAATACGTTCGGCAGGCAGAAATCGCCGTGGGACAGCACCGGTTCAAAGGGCGGCCGGTTATTCTCAAGCCAGTAAAGCAGCGCTTCCGGATCTCTAAATCCGCCCGGCCCGAAGGTGGCCGGCTCCACATTGTCCGTGTCCACCAGACCATGCTCCACGCAAAACCGCGCCTCCGCAAGTTCCGTCTCCTGATCCCGCATGACCGGGCAGGAAGAAACATCCACGGCCCACAGCATGTGCATCGCCTCCGCCAGCCGAAGGATCAGCACCTCCGGCCGGTCGAGAAATTCTTCGTCGCACGCCATTTTCCCTTTCACCCGCGTCATCAGCAGATAGATCTTCCCCTCATGTTCCTCGCAGGCGATCACCTCCGGCGCAGGGACTTTTCCCGCAAGCCACCGAAGCATCGTCACCTCGCGCTCCGTCCATGGGGCGACAGGCTGGATCTTCAGCACCATATCCTCATGCAAACAGGACGTCACCGGCGCTCCGTTCTCAGAGAAGAACATGAAGACGCCCGCCCCGGACATACCAGTGGCATTTTCCGTATAGGGCAGGCCATTCACTTTCTTTTCGATCTCAGGCGGAAGCCATAGGTTCTTCATTGTTCTGTTTCCTTTCAATAGACAGATATCCAGTATCTCTGCACCGTCTCCCCGTCCACAACGACTTCATTTTCCAGCACGCCGCCGTTTTTGATGATGCTTCTGGCGGAAGCGATGTTATCCTTGTCGCACACCATAAGCACCCGGCGGATTCCGAGCCGCCTGCATTCCGCAAGCGCCAGACCGATCATGGCCGTGGCGACTCCTTTGCCGCGTTCCGAAGGCCGGACACCGTCGCCGATATGTCCGCCGTCCAGCAGAAGCCTGTCGTTTAAGCGGTGCCGGATATTGACCGCTCCCACCATGATGTTCCGGTCCGTATCCAGGCAGAAAAATGTGGAATCGGGAACCTTTCCGTCTTTTTCTTCCTTCAGCTCCAAGCCAGCCAGAAAACGGTCATAGTCGTGACAATCTGTTTTCGTGATCGCCCACGGAACAATGTGCTCGCCGGAGGCATACCACTCCTCCATCATGTCGCAGACCAACGCCTGATTGTCATACGACGCTTTTACCAGTCGCAAATTCATGCAGCTTCCCTCCCGTACTTCCCGCCTTCCGGCTGCCCGTACACCACTTCCGATTCATTCACAGCAGACCTCCCGCGCTGTCAGTTCATCTCTTCCGGACTATCGCGCTGCTCCTGCTATCCACTTTCCAGCTATCAGTATATCCCGATCATCTGGTTTCCGACCGCCCGCGCTGCCCAAAGCAACTCCGGCAATTCCAAAAGCTACCCGAGCCTCCCAAGAATCGACTCCCCGATGCACCCCTCCGGCATCTCCACGCCGAAGTTGTCCGCCACTGTGGCCCCGATCACCGCAAACGTGTCCTGATCCGGCAGAAGTCCGCCGCCGGTCATGGACGGCGAATACGCCAGAAACGGCACCACTTCCCTGGTATGATCCGTCCCCGTGTGGGTCGGGTCATTGCCGTGGTCGGCGGTTATGATCAGCAGATCGTCCTCCCTAAGCTTCTGCAGCAGCTCTCCCAGCTTCACATCGAACCGTTCCAGTTCCTGTCCGTACCCGATCGGGTCTCTCCTGTGCCCCCATAATGCGTCAAAATCCACCAGGTTCACGAAGCACAGACCCAGGAAATCCTTATCCGCGATCTCAATGGTCTGCTCCATACCGTGGACGCTGCTTTTGGATTTATAAGCTTCCGTGATAGCCTCTCCGTCAAAGATATCCCGTATCTTGCCCACGCTTATCACATCGAAACCGGCCGTCTTCAGCGCGTCCAGAGCCGTCTTTCCATAGGGCTTGAGCGCATAGTCGTGACGGTTGGAGGTGCGCTTAAATTCGCCTTTCTTTCTGCCCACGTAGGGTCTCGCGATGACGCGGCCCACCTTCCACTCGTCCTTCATCGTCAGCTCCCGGGCGATCTCGCAGCACCGGTACAGTTCCTGCAGTCCGAATGTCTCCTCATTGCCGCAGATCTGCAGCACCGAATCCGCCGAGGTATAGACGATCATATCTCCAGTGGCAATCTCATGCTCGCCCAGCTCGTCCAGGATCTCCGTGCCGCTGGCCGCCTTATTTCCCACGATCTTATGCCCCGTGCGGCGGGTCAGTTCATCCAGAAGTTCCTGCGGGAACCCGGTCTCCGTAAATGTCTTAAACGGCTTCGTGATATGAAGCCCCATCATCTCCCAGTGGCCGGTCATCGTGTCCTTGCCCACGCTGGCCTCATGTAATCTGGCATAACGGCCCAGTGGCTCTGCGGCCGCCGCCGCATGAATCAGCGGATGGAGATTACCCAGACCCAGCTTCACCAGATTCGGAATTTCAAATGCCTCCATCCTCTGATCGATATGTCCCAGCGTATCTGTCCCGGCGTCGCCGTACGCCGCGGCGT
Organism: uncultured Lachnospiraceae bacterium; assembly: GCA_947629545.1. Classification (GTDB taxonomy): domain Bacteria; phylum Bacillota; class Clostridia; order Lachnospirales; family Lachnospiraceae; genus UBA3402. The sequence continues at coordinate 4,446 of CANREE010000038.1, forward strand.
CAGGCATGGCGCCGATACCCAAAGAATCGATGACAATGACAAAAATACGATGATATTTCCCCATTTTCTCTCCCTTCTCTGTATACGGCGGTCTTCTGCAATGGAAGACCGCCGTTTTGAATCGCGCCGGCACGCCGGCAGCGAACTTTCTGTATTACATTTGCGCCTTCCTGTCCAGCCACTCCCTGCACTCCAGCGGATAATTGGTGATCACGCCGGCGTACCCTCTCTCATATGCTTTTGCCAGATCATCCATATCGTTAACAGTCCAAGCGTTGATCTTAACTCCGTACCGGCGGCAGCTTTCCAGAATCTCATCCGTCACGCCCGTATGTTCCGGGTGATAGCACGCAAATCCATACCTGCTGCAGTAATATCCCGCGTTGCCCATGCCGAACCGGCTGATCAGCGCGCCGCACTCACATTCCGGCAGCAGCTGTTTCATCCGCAAAAGGCTCACATGATTAAACGAAGAAAACATCATACGCGCCTGCAGACCGTACTTCTTCACAATCTCCGCCGCTTTTTCCTCAATATCTTCATAGTAATAAAATCCGGTCTTTAACTCTACATTGGTGGAAATATTCTGCCCTGCCGCCCACGCGCAATATTCCTCAAACAGCGGGATCCTTTCAAAGTTCGTCAGCTGCGGAAACAATTTGGCCGCATTCATATGCCGCAGTTCTTCATAAGTATGGTCCTTTATCGCGCCGGCACCTTCAACGGTTCGCCCCAATACTTCGTCATGACAGACCACAACATACCCATCCTTCGTAACATGAATATCCAACTCAATCTCATCACATCCGGCTTCCACAGCCTTCGCAAACGCCAGCATCGTGTTTTCCGGATATTTCCCACTGTAGCCCCTGTGTGCGATCACTTTCATTGTTCTGGTCTCCTTCGATCAAAATGATGAATTTTATATTCGTTACTCTTGATATTGTGTTGAAAAAATGTTACAATTAAACTGAGTAGAAGCTTTGTTAACCGCCTACCATATCAGCAGGGGGAAAGGTATGAAAAAAGTTACAATCAAACAAGTTGCCGACAAGGCGGGCGTATCGACCGCCTGTGTTTCTATGATCCTGAACGGCCGCAATCTTTCCCGTTTTTCAGAAGAAACGGTTCAGAATGTCACTCAGGCCAGTCAGGGACTGGGTTATGTGCAGAAGCACCGTTCTCCGCACCGAAGCCATCGTCAGCTGATCCTGATCATCTGTCCTTCCATGATGAATCCCTACTATGCCACACTGGTCCAGAGTATGGAACAGGAAGCGCGCCTGCGCGGATTCGCCAGTCTGATCTATACCACCTACTGGGACAAGGAGGCAGAGCGCGAGGCTCTGGATCTGGCGAGGGAGAAGATGGTAGCCGGCGTGATCTTCGCGATGATCCCGCAGCAACCGCCTCTGGCCGAAGAAGCCAGCCTTCAGGTTCCGATGGTCACGGTCGGCGACCGGTCCATCAATATCAAAATCGATACCGTGGACGTGAACAACTATGAAGCCGGGCGCATGATGGCTTCCCATCTGATCGGCATGGGGCACAAGCATATCGCTTATCTGTCCACGACGCTGAATGAGGAGCATTCATCCCGGATGAAACGCTGCATGGGGCTTCAGGATGAGTTCCACAAGTCCTGCCCCGCCGGGAGCGTCACGGTGTTCAGCGAAGATGTCTCCTCCGAACAGGAGCTGCATGTGATCGACGTGGAGCATGAGGTGGGCTATTCCCTGGCCAAGCGCTGTCTGGATGAAAGCCCGGAAGTGACCGCCATGGTAGCCATCAACGACATGGTAGCCTACGGCGTCCGCGAAGCGCTGATCGACGAAGGACGCAGGATCCCCGAAGATATCAGCCTCTGCGGGTTCGATAACATTTACCCGTCCCGCTTCCACGGGCTGGATCTGACCACTGTAGAACACGCCATCGTCGAGCGAGGACGAAGCAGCATCCGCCTCCTTGCAGATAAAATGGAAAAGCAGCCTTTCGAGGCTCGCGCTGTCTCGATCCACCGTTTGGAATACCAGAGCCGTCTGGTCGTAGGCGGAAGCTCAGGAACGGCCCGGGCCGTGTAAACCCGTGTTATTTCAGGCCGTTCTTTCCGATCCTGCGCGGCTGCTTCCTTCTGAAGTCTGATAAGCCCCCGCATGCCGGTTTCTCCCGCAGTTCTTTCCGGGACGCAATAGAATCCGAGGAAGTTCGATAGAACCGGTCCCGCTACCGGCTGTGATCCTGCAATTCGCCGCACAGCAGACGTTTCATCTCTCCCAGGGAGCCGTACACTTCATCCGGCTTCACCTGGGAGTTTTTGATATCCTCTGGCTTCGTCTCACCGGACAGCACCAGAAATCCCTTCGCGCCGTGATTCACGCCGACAGCCACATCCGTATAGAGCCGGTCGCCCACGAACGCCACTCTCTCCCGGCTGACGCCGGTATGCAGAAGCACCATATCCACCGTCTCCTTAAACGGCTTTCCGAGATACTTCGGCTCCACGCCCGTGGACAATGTAATGGCAGCGCAGAAAGCCCCGCAGTCCGGCATAAAGCCGTATTCCGTCGGGCAGTTGATATCCAGATGGGTCGCCAGAAAAACCGCGCCCTCACGGATATATGTGCAGGCCCGCTCCAGCTTCCGGTAGGTCAGCGTAGTGTCGAAGCCGACGACGACGATGTCTGGGCGGGATGCGGTCACGCCTGCTTCCAGCGAACCGGTTCTGTCTTCTTCCGGATCCCACAAACAGATCCCCTCCTGGCGGAAGCTCTCCTCCAGCGCGGGCGTTCCGACCAGATAGACAGACTTGCCCGGATCGTTCTCCTTCAGATACGCGATCGTCACATCCCCGGAGGTCATGATCTGATCCCGGCTGATCGGGCATCCCATACCGGCCAGCCGTTCCATATAGACCTTCGGCGAGCGGGAGGAGTTATTCGTGAAAAATAAGATCTTCTTCCCGCTTTCCCGGACATAGTCCACAAAGTCCAGCGCCCCGTCGATCGGACGGTCGCCCAGATAGAAGGTACCGTCCAGATCCAGAACGAACAGATCGATCTCTCTCAGCTTTTCCGCCCTGATCCTGTCGTCCGGCAGCGCCGGACCGGCGCCGCCCCGGCCCGTTTCAGCAAATTCCGTCTCCTGTCCCTCCGTCTCCGGCGGACAGGCGTGCTTCAGCGTATTCATCGGGTATCATCTCCAGTTTCCGTATTTTTCGAATGATTACAGCCTGCGATATCGTACCGGCACCGATTCACGCGCGGTCAACGCTCTTTGTCGCGATCACGTCCACGCCGGTTCCGGCACAGTCCGCGATCACTACATCGCCCATTTGAACCGGCGCGTCCACGTGCGCTGCGCGGATTTCTTTCATAACATCGAAAATCTTCCCTTTCGGAATATCTGTCTTTGTTTTCACCGACACACGGGCAATGCTTCCGCCGCTTACGCGCACGCTGGAAGTGACGATGCGGGTGGGACTTAAGACTTCTTTCTTCGCATAATCCTCGCCCCGCGGGCAGGTATTGCCGGTCACAGAGAGACTCTCTCCGTCTATGGTCACCGTCAGCGGACACCCCATCGGACAGTTGATACAGATCAGTTCTTTTACTTCCATCACTCCACCTCCGTCCGGATCGTGATCCGTTCTGTCCGCGGATATTCCGCCAGACTCTTCTTTGTCAGGACCACCTGCTCCATCTCGCCGGGGGCCAGAACCTTTTTCTTCTTCCGTGAGATCAGCTGATCGTCGTAATATACGGAAATGTACCGGTCTTTGTAGACGTCGGCCACCCGGAAGCGTACCGTCACGGAATCGCGCATTCCATCTGTCTCCAGAAACTGCGGTACGGTGTAGCGGACGCCGTCCGCTGCGATCAGCGGGACCTTGTGCCGCCCCGGTTCTTCATGCGCCGGCTTCACGTCTCCCCTTGCTTCTGCCGCCGCGCTCTCTCCCTCCGGTGCCGCACTCTTCCGCGTTCCGTCTTCTGTCGCGTTCTTCTCTTCCTCCTGAGCCGTTTTCCGCTTCACATATTCCGCCGCGTTCTCCCCGGCCAGCGCCGCCTCCTGCGACACGAAATCAACCAGATCGTGGACGTGGAGCACATTGCCGCAGGCGTAGATGCCCTCCGCCTCCGTTTCCAGCCGGTCATTCACATTCGGGCCGGAAGTAACGCGGTTTAAGGAAATGCCCGCACCCTTCGAAAGCTCATTTTCGGGAATCAGGCCGACACTCAGAAGCAGCGTGTCACAGGAATAGTACTCCTCCGTCCCCGGGATCGGGTTCTTATTCTCATCGACCTCGGCGATGGTCACGCCGGTCAGCCGGTCTTTGCCGTGGATGTCCACCACCGTGTGGCTCAGCTTTAACGGAATTCCGTAATCGTCCAGGCACTGGACAATGTTCCGCTTCAGGCCGCCGGAATACGGCATGATCTCGGCCACCACCTTCACCTTTGCGCCTTCCAGCGTCATCCGCCGCGCCATAATCAGGCCGATATCGCCGGAGCCGAGGATCACGGCCTCTTTGCCCACCAGATACCCTTCGATGTTCATCAGCCGCTGGGCCGTTCCAGCCGAATAGATCCCGGCCGGACGGTAGCCCGGCGTGTTCAGCGCGCCGCGGGGCCGTTCCCGGCAGCCCATAGCCAGAATCACAGCGCCGGCCTGAATCGTAACCAGACCCTCCTCGCGGTTGATGTAAGTGACCCGGCGGTCATGCGTGATATCCGCCACGATCGTATTCAGGCGGTAAGGGATTTTCTCCTCCTTCACCTGTGCAATATATCTGGCCGCATACTCCGGCCCGGTCAGTTCCTCTTTGAATGTGTGGAGACCGAAGCCGTTGTGGATGCACTGGTTTAAAATGCCGCCGAGTACATTGTCCCGCTCCAGAATGAGGATATCCGAAATCCCGGCCTTCCGCGCCGCCACAGCCGCCGACAGGCCCGCGGGGCCGCCGCCGACGATCACAATATCATGATACTGCATGGTCATATCTCCCTCTTTTTCCATGTATCTTCTTTTCACCGTGGAACGCTCGTTTCTCCGCCCCGCAGCCTCTCACGCCCGGCCTGTGATCATCTCCGCTCCCGGCTGATTCACACGCTTCGCCGTGATCATCTTCCCACCGTCAGCTTCTCACGTCCCACCCGTAATCATCTCTGACCCCGGCTGGTTCTTGCAGATCTTCTCCATGGGGATCCCGGTCTCCCGCGACAGGATCTCCATCGTCCTGGGCGTGCAGAAACCCGCCTGGCAGCGGCCCATGCCCTGCCGCACCCGCCGCTTGATGCCGTCCAGCGACCTGGCTCCCAGCGGCCGGCGGATGCTGTCCACGATCTCGCCTTCGCTCACATTCTCACAGCGGCAGACAATGGTTCCGTAATCCGGCCTTTCGGCGATCAGCGCAGCCCGCGCCTCTCGGTGCATGGCCGCCACATGCGGAATCCCCTTCCGCGTCGCGACGAAATGCTCCTTCTGACGCGCTCCCGCCTTCCTCGCGATCATTTCCGCCAGATAGACGCCGATAGCCGGCGCGGAAGAAAGCCCCGGCGATTCGATTCCGGCCGCGTCAAAGAAGCCCGGCGCGTCCTCCGGCTCTCCCAGGATGAATTCATGTCCCGCCTCATGCGCACGCAAACCGGCAAAGGAAGTGATCACCTGACGGTACGGAATATCCTTCACGCCGCGGGCGGATTTGGCAGTCACCTCCGCCAGTTCCTCCGCCGTCGTACACGTTCCTTCCTTGTCGCCGGTATCAGCGGCCGTAGGCCCGAGCAGCAAATTCCCGTGAATCGTCGGTGTCACCAGAACGCCCTTGCCGTATTTACCGGGGAGCTGGAAAATAGTCTTATCCACATGGCGGCCCGCCTCCTGATCCAGAAGGCAGTAACTGCCTCTGCGGGGCGTGATGGAAATCATATGCCGGCTGACCATATTGTGAAAACGGTCGGCATAGACGCCGGCGGCGTTGACCACAAAACGGGCCGTGATCGTCTGCATTTCTTCCGCCGCTGCGCCGGTTCCAACGGCAGCTCTCCCGCCGCGTCCTGCCGCATCGGGTACCGGCCCCACGGACACTGCCGCGGAAGCATCGGAATTCAGCTCATTCAGCCGTTCTCCGCGCTTCCGGATCGTCAGCTCATACCCTTCTTCGTATCTGCGAATCTCCGTAACCTCCGTCAGAAAGCGGAATTCCGCCCCATTTTCATAGGCGTTCTCCGCCAGCGCGATCGTCATTTGAAACGGACACACGATCCCACCGGTCGGCGCGTAAAGCGCCGCTACAACCTCATCGGTCAGATTCGGCTCCATCGCCCGCGCCTCGTCACCGGAGATGATACGCAGCTCGGGCACGCCGTTGGTCACACCGCGCACATAAAGCGCCTGAAGTCCCGGCATATCCTCCTCGGAAAAGCACAGCACCAGGGACCCGTTTCTGCGGAACGGAATATCCAGATCCGCCGCCAGCCGGTCCATCAGCCGGTTCCCCTCCACATTCATCCGGGCCATCACGGAGCCCGCCTGCGCGTCATACCCGGCGTGGATAATGGCGCTGTTGGCCTTGGACGTGCCGGAACAGACATCCTCGGTCCGTTCCAGAACGCACACGTTCAGGTCATACCGCGACAACTCCCGCGCGATGGCGCAGCCGGTCACGCCGCCTCCGATTATCGCTACATCCGTATCATACCGCTGACTGCTCATGTTGTCTCCCCTCTTGAAACGCTTCATATCATTATTTGTTTTTGTGAAAAAAAGAGCAAGAAGAATCAATGGGACCCCCCACAGATCTGTCTTGCTCTCATTGTTCAACCTTTCCTTCGGACGGATTCATCATAGCATACCCGAAGCTTATCCGTCAAGGTATTTTTCTGATGCAGCATAACCTATTTTGCCGTAAGGTATTCATGGATCCCTCTGGCTCCCGCGCGTCCGGCTTCCATCGCCAGAATCACGGTAGCCGCTCCGGTCACCGCGTCGCCGCCGGCGTAAACGCCATCCTTGCTGGTCTTACCGGTGGCTTCCTCCGCCACGATACACTTGCGGCGGTTGATCTCCAGACCTTTCGTCGTATTGGAAATCAGCGGGTTCGGCGAGGTTCCCAGCGACATGATCACCGTATCCAGCTCCATCTCAAACTCGCTTCCGGGAATCGGGACCGGTCTCCTTCTTCCGGACGCGTCCGGCTCGCCCAGCTCCATGCGGATGCAGCGCATCCCGCGGACCCAGCCCTTCTCGTCAACCAGAATCTCTGTCGGGTTGGTCAGCAGATCGAACTGAATGCCCTCTTCCTTCGCGTGATGGACTTCCTCCACACGGGCCGGAAGCTCTGCCTCGCTGCGGCGGTAGACAATATGGACGTCCGCGCCCAGGCGCAGAGCCGTCCTGGCCGCGTCCATGGCCACGTTGCCGCCGCCTACGACGGCCACTTTCTTCCCGGCCGCAATCGGCGTATCGTAATCGTCACGGAACGCTTTCATCAGATTGCTTCTTGTCAGGTACTCGTTGGCGGAGAATACGCCGTTGGCCTCCTCTCCGGGGATGCCCATGAACATCGGAAGTCCGGCGCCGGAGCCGATAAAGACCGCCTCGAAGCCCTCTTCCTCCAGAAGCTCGTCGATGGTCACCGACTTGCCGATGACCACGTCGGTCTCGATCTTCACGCCCAGCTTCTTCACATTCTCGATCTCCGTCTTCACAACCGTATCCTTTGGCAGACGGAACTCCGGAATACCGTAGCTCAACACGCCGCCCGGCTGGTGCAGCGCCTCAAAGATCGTTACTTCATAGCCCAGCTTCGCCAGATCGCCCGCGCAGGTCAGTCCGGACGGACCGGAGCCGATGACCGCCACCTTGTGTCCATTCGTCTTCTCCGGAGCCGCGGGTACGAAGCCGTTCTCCCGTGACCAGTCGGCCACGAACCGCTCCAGCTTGCCGATGGAAATGGGTTCGCCCTTGACGCTGCGGACGCAGACGCCCTCGCACTGGGTCTCCTGGGGGCAGACACGGCCGCAGACCGCCGGCAGAGCCGACGACTCGGCGATGATCTTCGCTGCCGCCTCGAAATCGCCGTTCTCCACTTCCTTAATGAATCCGGGGATATTAATCGATACCGGGCAGCCGCCCATGCAGCGGGCGTTCTTGCACTTTAAACAGCGGGACGCCTCCGCCATGGCTTCTTCTTTATTATATCCGAGACACACCTCGTCAAAATTTGTCGCTCTCACCTTCGGGTCCTGCTCGCGGACCGGAACCTTCTTAAGCACATCCATTATCTGGCACCTCCGTCTTCACAATTTCCGCAGCCGCCGTGATGGCTTTCGCCCTCCTGCAGGCGGAGCAGCGCGCGGCCCTCCTGGGTCTTGTACATCTGCTGGCGCTTCATCGCGCCGTCGAAATCCACCAGATGGCCGTCGAATTCCGGGCCGTCCACGCAGGCGAACTTCACCTGGCCGCCTACCATCAGACGGCAGCCGCCGCACATGCCGGTTCCGTCGATCATGATCGGGTTCATGCTGACGACCGTTGGGATCTCAAGCTCCTTCGTCAGCAGGCAGACGAACTTCATCATGATCATCGGGCCGATGGCAATGCACAGATCATAATGCTTTCCGTCCTTCTCCACCAGTTCCTGCAGCACGTCGGTGCCCATGCCTTTGCGGACATAGGAGCCGTCGTCGGTGGTGATATAGAGATTGCCCGCCACGGCGCGCATCTCGTCCTCCAGGATGATCATTTCCTTATTCCGCGCGCCCACGATCACATCCGCGTCCACGCCGTGCTCATGGAGCCATTTGACCTGCGGATAGACCGGAGCGGTTCCCAGGCCACCGGCCACAAACACGATATGCTTCTTCTTAAGCTCCTCCGGATCCTCCTTCACAAGCTCTGACGGATTGCCAAGCGGCCCCACAAAGTCCTCAAACGCGTCGCCGGCCCCAAGCTCGCACATCCTCTGCGTGGACGCGCCCACCACCTGAATCACGATAGTAACGGTACCGGCCTCCCTGTCATAGTCGCAGATCGTTAAGGGGATCCGCTCCCCTACCTCGTCGATCTTCACGATAACGAATTCGCCAGGCAGACAGGACTTGGCTACCCTGGGGGCTACGACGTCCATCAGGTAGATCTTGTCCGCCAGCTTTTCAGCTTTCACGATCGGAAACATAAGACTCCTCCTCATGCTATGTATTCATTCTGCTTTGCACATTTTGCTGTTCTTACTATCTTAGCACTGCGGAAATGATATGGCAATCGAAAATTTGAGGAAAATGCGAATCTCTGCATAACTGCAGTAACAGCGCCAGACTGTTTTTACGCAAAAATTTTCTATAATTATTCATAAACAGGTAGCGCGCAAAGGCCGCCCGGTGGTATACTTAAGATAATAATACAGGCGTCATCATATGCCGTACAAACCGGAGAACCGCGCCTGAATGTCAGGAGGAATTCAGATGGAGCAGACCACACTTATCAATGAACTTCGGGAAAATATCAATAAAGTCATCGTAGGCCGTCAGGACACCATCGACCTTTTGCTGACCGCCCTGCTGGCTAAGGGCCACGTCCTTCTGGAGGACGTACCCGGCACCGGCAAGACGATGCTGGCAAAAGCGCTTGCGAAAAGCATAGACCTTCATTTCGCCCGTATCCAGTTCACCCCGGACCTGCTGCCGTCGGATGTGACGGGACTAAATTATTTTGACCAGCAGGAAAGCCGTTTCGTTCTGCGCAAAGGCCCGGTCTTCACCAATATCCTTCTGGCCGACGAGATCAACCGCGCGACGCCCAGAACCCAGTCCAGTCTTCTGGAATCCATGGAGGAGCGCCAGGTGACGATCGACGGCGACACGATGCCGCTGACAGAACCATTTCTCGTGATCGCCACCCAGAACCCGATCGAAACCGCCGGCACCTACCCGCTTCCGGAAGCCCAGATGGACCGGTTCCTGATGCAGCTTCCCATGGGATATCCGGATAAGGAGGAAGAACTGGCGATTCTGAACCGGTTCGGGAAAACAAGCCCGCTGGACAGCCTGACGCCGGTCTGCGGCGCCGCCCAGCTTGCTGAATTGCGGGATCTGGCCGCGGAGGTCTACGTCCATCCGATCCTGATGGATTACATGATCGAACTGATCCAGGCCACCCGCGATGACAGCCAGATCTTAAGCGGAGTCAGCCCTCGCGGAAGCCTGGCGTTTTACCGCGCCGTCCGCGCCCACGCGCTCGTGATGGGAAGGGACTACGCGGTTCCGGAGGACATCAAGGCCCTGGCCGTGCCGGTGCTGGCGCACCGTCTGGTGACCGCACGTACATTCGGCACCCAGACCTCCGCCGCGGAGATGATCACGCGTATCCTGCAGACCGTGCCGCTTCCAACCGAAGACTGGGGAACACGTCTATGAAAATCGCCGTCGCTATCATCGCCGCATGGCTGTTCATGATCCTTCAGGGATGGCTCTTTAAGCGGTTCTGGGACAGGGGACTGACCGCCCGGCTCTCCTTTGTGCAGAGAGCCGCCGTTGAGGGCGATACCGGACAGTTAAAAGAGATCATCACCAACCGCAAATTTCTCCCGCTGCCGGTACTGCACGTGAAATTCCAGATGGGCCGGTACCTGGTCTTTTCCGCGTCCAACAATTTCAAGATCACCGACCAGAACTACCGCAGCGACATTTTCTCCTGCATGCCGTGGCAGGAGATCCGCCGAACCCTGGATTTCACCTGCAAAAAGCGGGGATATTATCATATCGGCAGTATTGACCTGGTCAGCTACGACCTGTTCTTCTTCGGTCACTGCGTCGCCACGGTTCCCGAGGACACCTTTATGTATGTGTATCCGGGGCCGGCCGATCCGATCCGTCTGGAACTGCCGCTTAAGAACCTGATGGGCCAGATTCTGGCCCGGCAGGCGCTTCTGAAGGATCCTTTCGAGACCCAGTCCGTCAGACCATACCAGTCCTACGATCCCTATAAGACGGTCAACTGGAAGGCCACGGCCCACACCGGGGAACTGAAGGTCAATGTCTACACCCCCGCTTCTTCCTGGAACGTGACGATCCTTCTGGACATGGAATCCGAGCGTCTCTGGACCGACGAGGATCTGACCGAGGAATCCATCCGCCTGTGCGGTTCCATGGCCAAATGGATGATCGACCGCGGGATCCCGGTGGCCGTCTGGTCCAATGGCTGCGACTGTCTTACCGGTCTTCCCTCCCGTCTGGACGCGGGAGCCGGAAAAGAACATCTGCGCAGCATTATGGAGCTTCTGGCGCGGGTCCAGCTGTCCACCGGAACGGCCGGCGCGCACGGCACGCGGGACGCCGACCCGACCTCCGCCCTGGACGCGCTGTACGCCAGCAAACAGGCCTCTTCCGGCATCAGTCTCAACACCGGCGCGAAGATCGCCGGTGAGGACCGCCATGTCACCATGGAAGAGCTGCTGTCTCACATGATCGACAAAAGAAGCAGCAGCTTCAGTACGGATTCAACGCTGTACGTCATGATCTCACCGGGACAGCGGAAGTCCCTGGCCGAACATTTCGACGCCCTCTGCCGTCAGAGTACCGGTTCCCAGTGGATTCTGCCAAGACGGCCGGACAATGAACTCCGTATCGTTCCGCTCCATTTTGCCCAGCTTTATGATTGGGAGGTGCCCTATGGTCATTCGTATTCGTAAATGGTTCAACTACTGGATATCCAAAGACCGCAGCAACGCCTATGCGGTTCTGGCGGTTTTATTTATCCTTTTATATCTTCTGGGAGTCTTTATGACCAGATACGGCGACCCGGAATCGGGAGCGAGATTTAAGCTGGCCAGTTTCGTGGGATTTTTGACCCTGATGGTGGTCTATATCGTCCACAAGAACTTAAACGCCTACTACAAGTTTCTGGATCTGTTCAAGGATACGGATCATATGCCTTTAAAGCAGATCTCCTATGTCAATTCGTTCTGCATGACGGTTTTTCTGATCGCCGCGCTGATCGGCATCCTCGTGACGGCTTACGCGATGGAGCCTTTGTGGCGCGCCATCGCGGAATGGTTCGCCAACCGGCCGGTGACGGAAGTCCCGGAGGTGCCGTTCGAATATGTTGCGCCGCCCACGCCCGTACCGAATCCGGATATGCAGGCTATTCTCGGTGAGGTGCAGGATCCCGGGCCGCCCCCTGCCTGGGTCGCAATACTGAGCGCGATCGTCGAATACGGCGCGATGCTCCTGCTTCTTGTCCTCTGCTTTTTCGGATTACGCAAAGGCGCCGGGAAAATGTGGGAATTCGTCACGCGGCCGCGTCATTTCGACGAAGATGAAAAGATCTACTTAAAGCCGACCCTGGATATCCTGGCACACATGGGGGCGCCCGAAGCGGAGGATGATTTACCGGAAAAAAAGGGCCTCAGGTACTTTCTGTCCTATGAGGCACGCATACGCAGATATTATAAGAAACAGATTCTGACCGGGCGGAAGCGCCAAAAATGCAGCGGCCTGCCCGGCGAATGGGCTTCCCCCCGCGAACTGGAACGGGGCGCCGGTCTTGACGACGCCGTACTGCACCGCCTGTACGAGAAAGCCCGTTACAGCCATATGGAATGCACGGAGGACGACTGGAGGACGCTGGAGAATCGGGCGGATCCTTCCGCGCCGTCGTAAAAGCACCCGGCAGAAGCATGCGGCTGTTTCTGGTGTGGCGGCATATGCAGATTGTTCAATCACCTGATTTTCAGGTGCTTTCCGACATATGCCGGCCACTTCCCTTCCTCATTGTCGTACGTGAGAATGCTTTCGGTTTGCCTGTGCATATCAGCCTGCCGGTTTCTGCATAATCTCTTCCGCATAATTCACCGATGCCATCGCGTCCTTGCAGTAGCGGTCCGCGCCGATGGTTTTGGCGTAATCTTCCGTAAGGACAGCGCCGCCTACCATGATCTTTACCCACGGGGTCTCCTTGCGGAGAAGCGCGATCGTCTCTTCCATGGCCGGCACCGTGGTCGTCATCAGGGCGCTTAAGCCTACCAGAGGCACATGATACTCCGCGGCGGCCGAGGCCACCGTCTCCGGCGGCACATCCTTGCCCAGATCGATCACTTCGTAATCATAATTCTCCAGAAGCACCTTCACAATGTTCTTGCCGATATCATGGATATCGCCTTTCACCGTCGCCAGGACGATCTTTCCTTTCTTCTGCCTGGATTCGCCTTTGCTGCTCATATGTTCCTTGATGACCTCGAAGGCCGCCTTGGCGGCTTCCGCGCTCATCAGAAGCTGCGGCAGGAATACGGTGCCTTTCTCAAATCCTTTGCCCACCTGGTCCAGAGCCGGGATCATCTCCCCGTTGATGATCGACAGGGAATCGCGCTGCACAAGAAGCTCCCGCACCGCTGCCTGCGCCTGTTCCTTCAGGCCGCGGAGGATGCAGCGGGCCAGGGACAGTTCACCGAATGCGGCTGAAGACTGACTGCCCGCAGTACTTTTGCCTCCTGCCGCTATCCCGGCTGATGCCCCTGCTGCCTTGCCGGTTCCCGATGAGGTTCCCGCCGCTCCGCTGAAAGAACCATCGTTCACGCCTTCGGCTCCGGCTGTCCCCACATTGGACGTACCTGCAGAAGCACCGCCCACCACCGCCGACTGCCCCAGCGTCGCCGTCTGGCCGCTGTACACAGAAATGTATTCTCCGCACTGGGGATCCAGATCCGCCAGCGCCTTGAAACTATAGTACGCCCGCATCATCGCCTCCGAATTCGGGTTGATGATGGCCGCATTCAGCCCGTTCTGCAGCGCCATCGTAAAGAACGAGGCGTTTATAATCTCCCGCTGGGGCAGACCGAAGGAAATGTTTGACACGCCGAGCACGGTCTTCCCGTGAAGTTCGTCCCGCACGCGTCTGAGCGTTTCCAGCGTCGTAAGCGCCCCTTTGCTGTCGGAACTGATCGTCAGGCACAGGGCGTCGATCAGAATATCCTTCTTCGCGATTCCATACTCCGCCGCCGTCCGGTAGATCTTCTTCGCAATCTCGATCCTGCCATCCGCCGTCTCCGGAATGCCGGACTCGTCCAGCGTCAGGGCCACCACCACGCCGCCGTATTTCTTCACAAGCGGAAAGACCGCCCGCATGGATTCCTCCTTGCCGTTGACCGAATTGATCAGTGCCTTTCCGTTATAGATCCGCAGTGCCCATTCCATAGCTTCGATATTCGACGTATCGATCTGCAGCGGCAGGTCAATAACGCTCTGAAGCTCGCGGACCACTTCCTCCATCATGGACGGCTCGTCGATCTCCGGCAGTCCCACATTGACATCCAGCACATGGGCGCCGTGATCCTGCTGGGTCACGCCCTCCCGCAGAATGTATTCGATATTATGGTCCCGCAGGGCCTGTTTGAATTTCGATTTGCCCGTCGGATTGATCCGCTCGCCGATCAGCACCGGCGACTGTCCGATCTCCACCGCCTGAGCGTAGGAAGAAATGACCGTCCGGTTCTTCTCCTCCGGCAGTACCTGCTTCTTATCCCGGCACAGTGCTGTCATCTTCGCGATATGCTCCGGCGTAGTCCCGCAGCAGCCGCCCAGAGCGTTGGCGCCCATATCGGCAATCTCTTCCATGACGCCGGCAAATTCGTCCGCGTCGATATCGTAGACCGTCTTTCCGTTTTCGGTTCTCGGCAGTCCGGCGTTGGGATTCACGATCACCGGCACCGATGCCGCCTTGAGGATCTCCTTCAGTATTTCTTTCATCTGCACCGGCCCCAGACCGCAGTTGACGCCCAGCATGGACACGCCGAGGCCTTCCAGAAGGGCCACCGTGGAGGCCACATCGCCGCCGGTCAGAAGCTTGCCCTTGCTATCGAAGATCATCGTCGCGCATACGGGCAGATCACAGTTCTCCTTCGCTGCCAGAATCGCCGCTTTGGCCTCGTAGCCGTCGCTCATGGTCTCCACCAGCACGAAATCGGCGCCCGCCTCCGCACCGTAGATTACTACTTCCTTATATAATTCATAGGCGTCCTCGAAAGCCAGATCGCCGAGAGGCTTTAAAAGCTTACCGGTGGGGCCCAGATCAAGACCGATGTACGCGCAGGGTTCCGTTTCCGCCGCGTCGCTTTCCGGGTTTCCAGCTGCTCTTGCTGCGCCACTTGACGAATTCCATACTGCCTTTGCCGCACCGTCTGTTGGATTCTCCGCCATCTGCACGGCCTTCGGACATTCCGCGGTGCCTGTCACGTCTGCAGGCATTCCATCTGCCAACGCTCTCCGCTCCTTTGCGAACCGCTCCCTGGCGATCTTCGCATTCTCCACCGCAGCCGTCACAATGCGCTTAAGCGAAAACTCCCCGTCGCTTCCGAACTTCAGCCCGTTGGCTCCGAAGGTATTCGTCGTGATCTCGTCGCTTCCCGCCCGCAGATACTGCAGGTGGATCTCCTGCAGCACCTCCGGGTGCGTTACATTCCAGGTCTCCGGCAGTTCACCCGGGTTCAGGCCCTTTGCCACCAGAAGACTTCCCATGCCGCCGTCAAAAAACAGTTTTCGCTTTCTGACTGTTTCCAAGATACCCATAGATCTATTCCTCCGCATATCCATATACGACTGTTTCTACATTTCTCCGCCGCACCGGCCGGGCATGCAACTCCTGTCTTCTATTTCAACATCCGCATTACTTTGCTGCATGAACTTATCCGAATGCTTATTCTCACTCTTCATCCTCGATCTTTATTTTCAATCTCTCGCCGCGACATCGCCACAGTCCTGCTTCGGTAACGTCCCAGCACTCTTAAAAGACCATTATCTCCGAAACTCACAGTCCGTCTTCCCGCAGGCCTCACAGCCCTTCACTTCGCACGCAAGCGGCGTCCGCCCGACGCCGATCACCGCCGTCACCGACTTGGACGGAACCATCAGCAGGCTGTCCGTCAGCGTGATCCCCACGCGCTTTCCGGCTTCCAGCGCAGCCACAATCGCCGTCTGACACTCCAGCGGGAAATCCCCGTATCCGGGCGAAAATCTTGGCCGCAGGTACCACCCATCCGCCTCATACCGCTGCCGAAGTTCTTCATTCACACTGTTGCAATAGTTCTCCAGATACGCAGCGGCGGCGGCCTGCATTACCACCGCCTTGCTCATCTGCAGTTTTTCATATCGCTGGATCAGCAGATCCGCTCCCGCACCCAACGAAGCCGCGAACACCAGGATTCTCTCGCATCCGCGAAGATTTCTGCCAAGTGCCCGGCTCCTCGTCTGAAATACACCGGCGTCGATCTCGTCTTCCGCCGCCGTCAGCGGATATTCCCGCCAGAATGACCGCGGCGACGATATACGTTCCAGTTCCTCCCAGCACTGACTGACCAGCGCCAGAACCGCTTCGTCCGCTGCCTGATTCTTATATCCGAGATACCGGAGCGTCTCCCGGTAATCGATATCCATGATCAATTCCTCGCTACCTCAACTGTCTGCAACACAAAAGTCCATACCGCTCATGATCAGGTGTCGCTTCAGCATATTCTGTTCACAGCGATGCTGTTGTCTGCCGGACAGGGCATCCCGTTACGCGCGGCATCCCCGCAAACGCTTACAATATCTCCGACAGATTCTCCCGAATCTTCGCCGCCACGTCCGGATGGTTCATCGAATACACATGGATATGATCCACGCCGTTGGCGATCAGATCGATGATCTGATCCGTCGCGTAGGCGATCCCCGCCTGCTTCATGGCCGCCGGCCTGTCGCCGAACCGGTCAACCAGCGCCTTAAACCTTGCCGGCAGATACGTCCCCGACATCCGGCAGATATTGGCCACCTGCTTTATATGGGTCACCGGCATGATCCCCGCCACCACCGGGATCGTGATCCCCCGCTCCCGGATCCGGTACAGGAAATTGTACATGATATTGTTGTCAAAAAACATCTGCGTCGTCACAAAATCGCAGCCGGCCTCCACCTTCTCCTTTAAAAATCCGATGTCCGCCGTCTTATTCACCGACTCCACATGCCCCTCCGGATAGCAGGCCGCGCCGATGCAGAAATCGCCGCCGGCCTTGATCTCCCGGATCAGCTCCGACGCGTACTTAAAATCCTTCTCCACATGTCCGTCCTGGGGAATGTCCCCGCGCAGCGCAAGTATATTCTCGATTCCGCGCTCCTTAAGCTCGTCCATGATCTCATGCACCCGCTCCCGCGTGGAAGAAACGCAGGTCAGATGGGCCAGCGTCGGCACATGGTACTCATTGTTCAGCGTATCCGCGATATCGATCGTATACCGTCTTGTCCCGCCGCCCGCCCCGTAGGTCACGCTCATGAAATCCGGCTTCAGAAGGGCGATCTCCTTCGCCGCCGCTTCCACATTTTCATATTTATCCGCCGTCTTGGGCGGGAACACCTCAAAGGAGAGAGTCGGCCGCTCCCGGGCCAGAATATCCCTGATCTTCATACCGTAATTCCTCCTGCCTGCCGGTTCGCATCTCACCGACCGCGTCATCGCAGTTCTTCCCCGCGCCCGTTTATCATATCATAATCCGATTTAAAGCACAATTGCCGGGACCGTTTTTTTCTCTTTATCTTTTTCCCGACTTAGCATTTTTCCACTTCAGCATCCTTTTCATTTCCCGCTTCCGTCATAAGCTCGATTTTCCACATACCGCATCATCTGGTTATACAGATACACATAGAAAATGACCGCAAGAAGCCCGCCGATCGTACCGATCAGATAAGCGTCTGCTCCCTGCAGCTTAAGCGAAATGATCAGCACGATCCATGAGACCGCACAGAGAATGATCCTGGAAATGTGGTCCCTCAGCCATTTTCTCTTATAATAGCGGACTTTTTCCGGCAGAGTAAACGCGCTGGCCTCAAGCGCATCCGCGATATTTTCCTCCGCCTGCTGCCTGAACTGCTCCTCATTCAGCCGCTGCCCGCTCACGATCTCATTGATCGTAAGCCCATACAGGTCGCTCAGTTCCTTTAACATCTCCACCGGCGGCAGATACGTCCCGCATTCCCAGCGGGAAATGGTCTTGTTCGTTACGTCGAGCTTTTCTCCCAACTGCTCCTGGGTCATGTGGTTCTGCACGCGCAGCTCTTTTAGGAATGCACCAATCCTTACCATATCCATTCTGAATTCCTCCTCCGTTCACAGACCTGATGCCTGCCAAGAGATTCCTCCACCCGCGGGAAAAGCTACTCTGCAAGGAGATTCTCTCCACTCGCAGGAAAGTTTGCTTCATAGCAGAGGATTTCCCCCGCTCGTAAACCCGCGCACGAGGAATTCTCCCAGCACGGCAGACTCATTTTCTGTTACCGACACACTTCAGAATAGACGTTTCTTTCAAAAATGTCTTTACCACAAACAGCGAATCCGCTTCATCACGTCATTCCCGCCGCGCCCGAAATAGTCGTGAAGGGCCGAATACTCCTGATAAAGCCTGCGATATACAGCTGCATTCTCCGAAACCGGCCGGTAGGAATAAGCTTCCACATGCCCTAATGCTTTCGCGGCCATAATCACCGACGGATAGACCCCCGCCGCCACCGCGCCGAACATAGCCGCGCCGAGAGCCGAACTCTGATCCGACGAACCGATTCGGATCTCCCGGTCGAGCACATCCGCGTAGATCTGCATCATCAGCGGATTCTTCTTCGCAATTCCGCCGCAGGCGTATACGCTCTCGACCTTCACGCCGCCCGCTTCAAACGCTTCCATAATAGCCCGCATTCCGTAAGCGCAGGATTCGATCAGAGCCCGGTAAATATGCTCCGGCTTCGTCGCCAGATCAAGCCCCAGGATCATTCCCTTCAAATTCGCGTCCGCCAGACAGGAACGATTGCCGTTCCACCAGTCCAGAGCGATCAGGCCGCTTTCTCCGGCACGCAGCCTGCCGGCCTTTTCCGTCAGGCAGCGATGAACATCCATCCCTGCATTTTCCGCTTCCCTGACATAACTCTCCGGCACACAGTTTCTGACAAACCAGTCGAATGTATCCCCTACGCTGCTCTGTCCCGCCTCATAGCCATAATATCCCGGCAGAATACCGTCCTTCACCATTCCGAAAATTCCCGGCACAGCAGCCGCCTGCTCCGAACAGAGCATGGCGCAGCAGGAGGTACCTAACACCATCAAAAGCTCACCCGGTGAGCAAATACCCACCCCGGGCACCGACGCGTGGGCATCGATCGCCGCCGCTGCTACCGGCGTTTTGGGCAGAAGTCCCAGCCGCTCAGCCATGGCGTCTGTCAGACCGCCGGCCGCCTCTCCCAGTTCCAACGGACGTCCGCCAAGCTTTTCCGCCACAATATCCGCCAGAAGAGGCGAAATACGGTTCAGATACTCTCTGTCGGGATATCCTGTCAAAACTCCCGAAGGCTCCCATGCCTTCCGATACTGCAGTTTATATCCGGCAATGCACATACTGCGCGTCCGCTCGCCGGTCAGACGCATCACCAACCAGTCTCCGGCTTCCATGAAGCAGTCCGCTTCCCGGCAAATCTCCGGATCTTCCTCCGCGATCTGGAGAAGCTTGGGCAGCGTCCACTCCGCGTTGACCGTCCCGCCGTACCATTTCAGAAAATCTTCATTCCTTTCGCGGGCCAGCCCGGTCATCCGATCTGCCTGGGACTGGGCGGCGTGATGCTTCCACAGCTTCATCCACGCGTGCGGCCGCGCCGCGTACTCCGCCTTCTCACACAGCGGGACGCCGTTTTGGTCGACCGGCAGAAATGTACTGGCCGTCACGTCCAGCCCAATCCCCACGATATTCTCTGCTTTAACGCCGGACTGGGCAAGAAGCTTCGGAATCGTCTCCGTCAGCACTTCCAGATAATCCGCTGGTACAGCCAGCGCCCACGCAGCAGGAAGCGGCGTTCCGTCCACAAGCGTCTTTTCCAACACTCCGTGCGTATAGTTTTTCACGCTCTGAGCTACGGTTCTGCCATTCTCCGCATCTACCAGAATTGCCCGGCCCGACAGCGTCCCGTAATCCAGACCAATCACATATTTCTCGGCCATACACTCCCCCCAATCATTCTATCCATCGTTTTTCTCGCGGCTTTCTTCCTTACCCGCCGCGTTCCATTCGAATTTATCTGTCTCTATCCACTCGCATCTTCAAGTATTCGCCCGGACTTTTCCTTTGCTGTTCCTGTCACACAATTATGCCGGTTTGACTCTCGTCTGTTATCAGTATTCCAGCATCTTCCGTATCCGGTTAAAGCTCAGCCGGTTCCGCACATACGGCGACAGCCGCATGGTCAGCGGAATGATCTCCTCCGTAAGCCCGATCTGCTTCACATCATAGACGCAGTCCCCGCGCCGCAGCAACTCCACGATCTCCTGTTCCGACGGCAGCGCCTCGATGATCCCCGCGATCCGCGGCAGCTTCTCCGCAAGCCTCTCAGGATCCACCTGAAGCATCGGATCCGGCGTATTCTCCTCCATCGTCGCGTCATACAGCCCCTTCGTGCCAAAGGTCTGCTTTAACAGTTCCAGTTCCAGGCCCCCATAGGGCTTCACACGGCATTTCCCGGCCCGGATCGCCGCCGCAATTCTTTTATACAGCCCGATATTCAAAACCGTCCCGATAGATACCTTCTCCCCGTGAAGCGCGTCCACATGGTCATTGATCACTTCCATCTCCCACAGATGGGACACATGGTGCTCCGCGCAGGAAGCCGGCCGGGAATTGCCGATCATCTGCATGGCCAGGCCAGACAGAAGAAGCGCGTACATCAGCTTCTCATAGGCGTCTGCCTCCCCGGCCTTAAGGCCGTCCATACACTGACACACCGCCTCCATGGCGTCCTCTTCCATCAGGCAGATCCGCTCGCAGATATACTCCCCGGTCACCTCATGGACAATCCGCCAGTCGGCCAGCGCCACGTATTTCCCCAGAAGATCCGACACGCCGGAGGCGGTCAGCCTCCAGGGTGCTCTGGAAAATATATCCGTATCCGCATACACATACGCGGGCGCCACCGCCGGCAGGGTCTTCTTCATCCCAAACCAGGTCATGGCAGCCACCGTCGACACAAAGCCGTCCACACTGGCCGCCGTGGGCACCGAAACAAACGGAATTCCCTTTTCATGGGCAATGTACCGGGTCAAGTCATGAACCGTCCCGGATCCGACAGCCAGCAGAAGATCCGGCTCGCCGCCGGCGTTGCCTGCCTGCCGACCCGCGTCGGCCCGCGAAACGCCGGTTTTCTCGAGAAAACCCGCTCCTTCCCTGCCGGAAATATCGGCTCCTGCTCCCATCTCCCCAAACGCCTGATGCACCCGGTCCACACCGTGATTGTCCGCATGAAGATTCACCGGCGACAGCACCAGCTCGGCACAGAGCTGCCAGACCTTTGAAAGCTTCCCCGACGCCGCGGCCTTCGTATTCTCATCACAGATGATCATCGGCCTCCGGTACCCGGAAAGCGCGCCGTTTTTCATCGACTCATAAAGCGCTTCCGCTGCTCGGCTGCTGATCATAATATCCTTCACTTCGATCCTGTGTTCCCGCCCGCAGTTGCACGGGCCGTTAAACTGATTTACTTCTATATTCATGACGATCCTCCCCGCGCGTTTTAATACCAGAATTATACAACCGAATTTTCTGTCTGTCACCCTGTTTCTTGCAATTTTGCAATTTCAGTCCTCCGGCAGCCGTAAGCACTACGGCAGCCGTGAAATGCAAAAAAGAAGCGCTGGACATTTCTCTTCCAGCGCTCCCGTCACGTCAATAGTATATCCCCATTACTGCATGAAGATGCTTGCGATCGGCGAATCCGCCGGCAGGATCAGCGTATTATTGCTGCCGGTCAGAGATGCCCTCGCCGCATCCAGCGATCTGGTGAACGCGTAGAACTCCGCCCGGTCCTCCGTGCTGTAGGCCGCCTCCAGGATCCGCATGTATTCCGCCTCGCCCTCGGCCGTCACGGCAGCCGCCTGGGCCTCGGCGTTGGAAATGTTGATGGCGATCTCCCGGTCCGTGGTGTTGCGGATCACCTGCGCCTCGGATTTGCCCTCCGCGGTATAGGTCGCCGCGATCTTGTCGCGCTCGGAGATCATCCGCTCGTAGACGGCTTCCTTGTTGTCCGCCGGCAGATCCAGCTTCTTGGTCTCCACGGCAAGGAGCTTAATTCCGTACTGATCCACGCTGGTTCCGATGTTATTCATGATTGCCTCGGACAGTTCCCCGTCGCGGCCGCTGATCACGTCGTTCTGGCTTAAGCTGCTGATCACGTTCTTGATGGAGTTATAGACCACGGCGTCGATCCTGCGCTCCGCGTTGGTCACGGAGGAGTTCAATGTCTGGGCAAATTTTAACGGATCCGTGATCTTCCAGAGCACATAGCTGTCGGTCAGCATGGTCTTCTTGTCCATTGTGATGACGTCCGAAGGCGCCAGGTCATAGATCAGGATCTCCCTCGGCAGTGAATCCGCCGTCTGCACGAAGGGTACCTTAAAGGAAATGCCCGCCGTATCGATGATCCGCTCCACGCGCCCGAACTGACGGATCAGTTTGTATTCGTTCTCCCTGGTAACGACCACCGAACCGCCGAGCCCGATGACCGCCGCCAGCAGGACGATCACTGCCAATATCTTTGCAATCACCTTTTTCATATCTGTCTTCCTTTCTTACATGATATTATTTCCTGCGATATTTTTTCTCAATGACCAATGTATAAACGCACATCGCCGCGATCGTCGCTGCCATCACGCCCGGCATGCTCACCAGCACGATCAGCGGGGAATTCTGCCCTGCCAGAAACGGCAGTCCCAGCAGGATGAACGCGGTTCCGTAGACGATCCACAGCTTCCCCACCGCCCGGTTATAGCCTTTCACGTCGTCCACCGCAAATGTCTCCGCGTTCGCCCAGAACCCCACCGGCTTCTTAGCCAGGAACGCGAAGATGCCGATTCCGAGGAACAGCGCGCCGCAAAGCGCCCATATAAGAAATCCAAGCATTCTTCCTTCCATCGCGTTTCCCTCCGTGTAATGCTTATCGCTGCTGCAGCTTTCGGGCTGCGTCCGATCTCACCAAAACAGTTCATTCCTGCCGGCGCATTTCTACTGTTTCGGTTACTCCGCCGTACCGGCGGTCCCGTCCGCACTGTTTCCGGCGGCAGTCCCATTTCCGGTGCCGGAACTGCCTGCACCCGCGTTACCCGCGCCTTCCACCGTCGCCGTAAAGCTGTCAAGCGGCAGGATCGTCTCCGTGCCGTCCGTACCGTCAATGATGACCTTCATCCGGGGCAGCACGTCCTCCATGGTCTCGTAGAACATCCTGCGGCGGGTCACCTCCGGGTTCTTCGCGTACTC
>CANREE010000039.1 GCA_947629545.1 uncultured Lachnospiraceae bacterium
GTGCGGGGGATGTATAACGGCGACCGGTCCCGGAAGCAGACGCTGGTGGACTACGGCTTCCGCCTGCCGTCGGCGCTTGACAACCGGCCGCTGAATTTCGGGGAATTTGAGGGCAAGATCGACCAGATGATGTTCGTGTCGGCGACGCCTGGAGACTACGAGGCGGAGCATGAGATGCTGCGGACCGAGCAGATCATCCGTCCCACAGGGCTTTTGGATCCGGAGGTGAGCGTGCGTCCGGTGGCCGGGCAGATCGACGATCTGGTGGCGGAGTGCAATAAAGAGATCGAAAAGGGCAATAAGGTGCTGGTGACGACGCTGACCAAGCGGATGGCGGAGGACCTGACCGATTATATGCGGGACGTGGGGGTGCGCGTGAAGTACCTTCACTCCGATATCGACACACTGGAGCGGGCGGAGATCATCCGGGACATGCGGTTAAATGTATTCGACGTGCTGGTCGGCATTAACCTGTTGAGGGAGGGACTGGATATCCCGGAGATCTCGCTGGTGGCGATCCTGGACGCGGATAAAGAGGGCTTCCTCCGATCGGAGACTTCATTGGTACAGACAATCGGGCGCGCGGCGAGAAATGTGGACGGCCATGTGATCATGTACGCGGATGTGATCACCGATTCCATGCGCCGGGCCATCGATGAGACCAACCGGCGGCGGAAGATCCAGCAGGAATATAACGAGGCCCACGGGATTACGCCGGTGAGCATCCGCAAAGCGGTCCGGGATCTGATCGCGATTTCGAAGGCGGCGGACGAGGATCTGAAGGCGAAGGATAATCAGAAGGATCTGGAGTCCATGGATGCGGGCGAGCTGAACAAGCTGATGAAGGAGCTGCAGAAGAAGATGCACAAGGCTGCGGCGGAGCTGAATTTCGAGGAAGCGGCCGTGCTGCGCGACCGAATGCTGGAAGTGAAGAAGACGCTTTTGGATATGGAATAGAGAGGTTGCGGATCAGAGGAGTTACGGAACAAAGGGGCTATGGGAATGGGAATGAAAAAACTGTGGATATGGGTTGGCTGCGCTTTGATCGCAGGGATGCTGGCGGCCGGCTGCGGGATGGGCGGTGGCAGTTCGGAAATTGCTGCCGGTCGGGAGACGGTTGGCAGTCAGGAAAAGGTCAGCGAGAAGGAAACTGCAGAAACAATGGCGGAAGCTGAAAACTGGGGAACAAATGACGGTTTGGAGACGGCTGGCAGTCAGGAAAAGGTCAGCGAGAAGGAAACTGCAGAAACAACGGCGGAAGATGAAACCCGGGAAACAGCTGCCGCTTTGCAGTTTGCAGCCGCCAGCGTGACAGAGCCGTCGGAGGAAGCCGCTTCGGAGACGGAACAGCTCCCGGTGACGCCATTTTACACGCTGGAAGAGGCGGGCCTTTCGGAGAAAATGTCTGCCCGGCTGGCGGATATGTCGCTGGAAGAAAAGGTCGCCCAGCTGTTTATTGTGACACCGGACGCCCTGGTTGGAAGCGACGGGGCGTTGACGGCTATTGATGGGGATTTTGCAGTTGCGTATGACAGGACCCCGGTCGGCGGATTCATTTTTATGGGCGGCAATCTGGTGAATGAAGAGCAGACGGCCGCGATGCTCTCCGCCGTGCAGGCCTGCAGTGAAGAACGGCTGCAGCTGCCGGCATTTGCCTGTGTGGACGAGGAAGGCGGAACGGTTGCGCGTATCAGCGGAACCGGCAAATTTCACGTCCCCACGATCGGCGATATGGCCCGGATCGGGAAGAAAAATAATCCGGAACGGGCATACGAAGTTGGTGTGAAAATCGGTACGTATCTTCACGACCTCGGATTTAATGTGGACTTTGCGCCGGTGGCTGACGTGATCACGAATCCGGATAATCAGGTGGTAAAGCTGCGTTCTTTTGGGGATGATCCAGGCGTGGTGGCCAATATGGCGGCCAGCGTCGCCCGCGGTCTGGCCTCGCAGCGTATTCTTGGGACATACAAGCATTTTCCGGGGCATGGTGCTACGGAAGCTGACACGCATAAGGGATATGCGTATTCGGAGAAAACAAAGGAGCAGCTGTTTAAAAGCGAACTGGTGCCATTTGCGGATGGAATCGCCAGGGGGATTCCGTTTATGATGGTGGCTCATATCTCGCTGCCTGCTGTGACAGGGGATGATATGCCGGCATCCCTGTCGCCGGAGATAATAAGCGGTCTCCTGCGCGAGGAGATGGGTTATGACGGTATTGTGATCACAGATGCGCTGGATATGGGGGCCATTATACAGGAATATTCTTCCGCAGAGACTGCTGTGAGGGCGCTCCGGGCAGGGGTGGATCTGCTGCTGATGCCGGAGGATTTCACGGCGGCATATGAAGGCGTTCTGGACGCCGTCAGGGACGGGACGCTTGAGGAGGCGCGGATCGATGAATCAGTCATAAGAATCCTGCGGGTGAAACTGGGACTTTTGGCCAGCGAATAGGCCGGAACAGGCCGGGCCGGTTATCAGCCCCTGAAGACAGGGCTATGAGATATATGCCGATGCCGGGGCGTGGGCCAGAATGATCGCATCCGCTGTGTGCGAATAAAAATATACGTGATTGGAAAGCTGATCCTCAAAGGCGACCTCTGTTTGGTTAATGGTCGTGACCATTTCTTCCAGTTCGTGAAATTCTACATTCTCCTCGTAGGGTACGAGCAGCACCTCGTGAATGCTCGAAGGCAGGATTATCAGATCCCGGCCCAGAAGTCCGGAGAAATTCTTTAGGACATTTGGATACAGCATGGTACAGGCGCCGTTCAGTCCGGAGGTGTTGCTCAGGACATAGAGCGGCGACTCCTGATGGCCCGGTATGATCCGGTCAATGATACCCGGATCATAGTCGTCTCCCATGGTTTCTTTTGCGATCTCGTCCATGACTTGCGTCATATTCTGGAGTTTCGGAGGCAGCAGATGCGGCGTGTTCTTTTGGGCTAAATGAAGCAGCTCTTCATCTTTGATATTCCACGACTGCAGGTGACGTTTCTGAATAGCGGCAGTCATTTGACCGAGGCTATTGTCTTCAAGAATAAGATAAAAAACGATAGAAAGGTCCTGAAACGGGAAGGAGACCAGATCTTCCAGCAGCGATCGGTTGGCGTCGGTATTGACGAGCCGGTAGGCTACTTTCGCTTTCAGGCGGCTGAAGTCGTTGAAGAGATCGAAGTTGAGGGAAAATGCGCCCTGTCGTTGCTGATAGAGCGTTACGATTTCCTCGATCAGCGCATCTATGGAACTTCCGGCCAGAAAATGCTCATAATAATGGTTCAGGTAGATGACAGGCGCGACGGTTTCCCCTTCCGGCGTGATGGTAAGTCCGTCCAGAAAGATCCCGTTGTTCTTCGGAACCTTGCGAATGTCCAGCCGGCAGTCGGCGCCCAGACGGTCCTGTAGTCTGGATGTGATCGTTTCCTGAAAAGCTTTGTATACCATATGTATACCCCCCCTTTTATAATATATTGTTTATGTAAACTGCGCATGCAGCAACATACCATACTGCCTGTTCATGCAATCTGTGGAATCATTGGCCGGTCCGGCCTTTGAAATAAAAAGACTGAATTGACTGAAAACCGCTGTGAAAGCGGGTAAAA
The DNA here is from genome assembly GCA_947629545.1 of uncultured Lachnospiraceae bacterium. Taxonomy (GTDB): domain Bacteria; phylum Bacillota; class Clostridia; order Lachnospirales; family Lachnospiraceae; genus UBA3402. The sequence continues at coordinate 3,603 of CANREE010000039.1, forward strand.
TGCGTCTGATAGGAATCGAACCTACGCACGCGGCTCCGGAGGCCACTGCTCTATCCACTGAGCTACAGACGCATCGCCTATATCATACTACGTTCCGGCGAAGGATGCAAGTATATTTTTATCTTCGTGGAAAAATTTTGTCCGCATTGATTTTTGGAACGCTTTTTGATAGAATAGAACTTGACTCTGAAGGAGGCGTTGTTGTTGAAGGAAAAAGGAAAGTATTTCGGTCATCTGAAGGACAGCGATGCGCTTCATTATCTGCGGTTTGCGGCGCTTCCGATCATTGCGGCCGCGTTAATCGCGGTGATTCTGGTATCGGACCGGGATGAGCGAAAAGAGGAACCGTCCGGGACTGGCGCGGAGGTGCTTTTGGAGGATGAAACCGGCGGTCGGGACGGCGCAGAGAAGGAAAGTTCCGAATCGGGGATGGAGGATATGTATGGAGAATCCTCTTCTGCAGCGCCGGATGTGGAGGAGACAGACCCGGCGGAAGCGTTTGCAGGCATTGACATCTCCCATTATACGCTGAAACAGGATGAAGATCCGGCGCTTCTGGCCATGGTCCGCACGTATTGTCAGGCGAAGGAGGACTGTGATCCCGAGCTGTTGGCGAGGTTGTTCGGGAAAAGCGGACTTTCGGAAAATGAAATTGCAGAGGAAGCGGCGCGGATGGAACTGGTGAAAGCCAGCGTTAAGCGGTATGAGAATATCAGCTGTTATTATATCGAGGGCCCGGAGACGGATTCTTATGTGGTGTTTCCGTATTTTGAACTGCTGTATCGGGGTGCGGAGGTGAGAATGCCTCAGCTGACCTGGGTATATGTGACTAAGACAGAAGACGGAAGCTACGTGATGCATGAGGAAGTCGGTGAGGCGGTAGCGGCCTATATTACGCGTATTGGCGAACGTGAGGATGTCGTGGCTCTGCGGACCCAGGTTGCGGAAGCACAGGCTGCCGCTATCGCATCGGATGAAAAACTGAAAAATATTTACAGCGGAGAGTCGCAGGTTGTGGTTGGGAACTGAGGCAGACGCTGCCTGCCTGACGGTTGTGTACGGCGGCGAGGATGCTGTATTTGGACAACCCTGGCGTGACAGTACCATGCCGGACGGAACGGAGAATTGCATGAACGTATCGGATTTTTATTTTGAACTGCCGCAGGAACTGATTGCTCAGGATCCGCTTGAGGATCGGTCGGCATCGCGGCTTCTGGTACTTGATAAGACGACGGGAGAGGTTTGCCACCGTCATTTCCGGGATATCACGGAGTATCTGCGGCCTGGCGACTGTCTGGTTATCAACGACACGAAGGTGATTCCGGCCAGACTTTACGGCGTGAAGGCCGGTACCGGCGCGAAGATTGAGGTGCTCCTTTTGAAACGCGGGGAGAACGACGTGTGGGAGACCCTGGTGAAGCCGGGGAAGAAAGCGCGGCCCGGGACGGAGATTATGTTCGGGGACGGGCTTCTGAAAGGGCGCGTCCTGAAGGTGGCGGACGAGGGAAACCGGATGATTCAGTTTACCTACGAGGGAATCTTTGAGGAAATTCTGGACCGGCTGGGCCAGATGCCCCTGCCGCCTTATATTACCCATCAGCTGAAGGATAAGGACCGTTACCAGACGGTGTATGCCGTCCATGAGGGCTCGGCTGCCGCGCCCACGGCCGGACTGCATTTTACAAAAGAACTGCTTAAGCAGATTGAAGAAATGGGCGTGAAGATCGCCCGTGTGACCCTGCATGTGGGGCTGGGGACATTCCGGCCGGTGAAAGTGGAGAATGTGCAGGATCATCATATGCATTCGGAATTCTATATGGTGGACGAGGATGCGGCGCGGAAGGTCAATGAGACGAAAGCGGCCGGCGGCCGCGTGATCTGCGTGGGAACCACCAGCTGCCGGACCATCGAGTCGGCGGCGGGAGAGGACGGACTGCTGAAAGCGGGGAGCGGATGGACGGAGATTTTCATTTATCCCGGTTATCAGTTTAAGCTTCTGGACTGCCTGATTACCAACTTCCATCTGCCGGAATCGACGCTGGTGATGCTGGTGTCGGCGCTGGCCGGGAGGGAACATGTGCTGGCGGCTTACGAAGAGGCGATTCGGGAGAGATACCGGTTCTTTTCTTTCGGAGACGCGATGTTTATTAAATGACACAACTAACGGCGGAATGACACCCGGAAGATCCGGAACGGAAAGAGGAAGATTTTGGAAGAGATCCGTTTGAATAAATTCTTAAGTGAAATGGGCGTCTGCTCCCGGCGGGAGGCGGATCGTCTGATCGAGGCGGGAAAGGTACTGGTGGATGGCGGGAAAGCATCTGCCGGTATGAAGGTGACTGCCGCACAGCTGGTAGTCTGCGACGGGAAACCGGTGGGGAGACAGGCGGCCGGGGCTGTCCGTCCGAAGCCGGTGCTTCTGGCGGTTAATAAGCCGCGGGGCGTTGTCTGCACCACGTCGCAGAAGGACCGCGCCATGAATATCGTGGAACTGGTTCATTATCCGGAGAGGGTCTATCCGGTGGGACGGCTGGACAAGGACTCGGAAGGCCTTATTTTCATGACGAATCAGGGGGATCTGGTCAACCGGATCATGCGGGGCAGCGGTGAACATGAGAAGGAATATGTGGTGACGGTGAACAAACCGCTGACCTCGGATTTCATCCGGGAGATGGAGGCCGGCGTATGGCTCGCGGAACTGAAGGTGAAGACGAAGCCCTGCCGGGCGTGGATTACTGGCAAACGGGAGTTCCATATCGTGTTGACTCAGGGACTGAACCGGCAGATCCGGCGAATGTGCGGTGCGCTGGGGTATCAGGTCCAGTCGCTGACCCGGATCCGTATTATGAACGTGTGTCTGGGCAGACTGAAGAGCGGGACATTCCGCCGGGTGACGGACGAGGAGTATGAAGAACTGCTTGCGCTGCTGGGAGCCGCGGAGGAGAGCTGCGGGGAAGAACCGCGATAAGATCCCAAACGATGGGAGGAAATTGAAACCATGCAGGAGAATTTTCAGGACAGAATTCAGGATAAAATTCAGGACAAAACTCCGGACAGAATCCCGAGAATGAAGGAACTGATCGCAGTCCTTTCCGAGGCCGCGAAGGCCTATTATCAGGAAAGCCGGGAGATCATGAGCAATTTTGAATACGATAAGCTCTATGATGAACTGCTGGCTCTGGAGGCGGAGACCGGCGTGGTCCTGGCGGGAAGCCCCACCCAGCGGGTAGGTTACGAAATACTGAGCGAGCTTCCCAAGGAAGCCCATCCGTCGCCGATGCTGTCTCTGGACAAGACCAAGGATGTGGGCGCGCTGCAGGAATGGCTGGGGCAGCAGGAGGGGGTGCTTTCCTGGAAGCTGGACGGTTTGACCGTGGTGCTGACCTATGAGGACGGAAAGCTTGTCAAGGCCGTCACCCGGGGCAATGGCGAGGTTGGAGAAGTGATTACCCCGAACGCCAGGGTATTTGAGAATATTCCGCTTCAGATCGCGTTCAAAGGCAGGCTTGTCCTGCGCGGCGAGGCGGTGATCCGTTATTCGGATTTCGAGAAAATGAACGCGGAGATCGAGGATGTCGATGCGAAATATAAGAACCCGCGTAACCTGTGTTCTGGTTCCGTGAGACAGCTGAACAGCGAGGTTACGGCGGGCCGCCACGTGAACTGTATTATTTTCGCACTGGTGCAGGCGGAAGGAGGGGAGTTTGCAGTGCCGGATGAATCCCGGATCACGCAGACTCTGCCCGGCTCGGTCAGCCGTCGTTTTGCCTGGCTGAAAGAGCAGGGCTTCGAGGTGGTAGAGCATATACGGGTTACGGCGGAAACGCTTCCGGACGCGGTGGCGCATTTCGCCCATGCGATCACGGATTACGATATTCCTTCCGACGGTCTGGTGCTGACCTATGAGGATGTCGCCTACGGCGAGTCCCTGGGCCGTACGGCCAAGTTCCCGCGCAGCTCCATTGCCTTCAAATGGGCGGACGAGATCGCGGAGACGACCCTTTCCTATATCGAATGGAGTCCGTCCCGCACGGGGCTGATCAATCCGGTGGCAGTGTTTGCGCCGGTGGAACTGGAGGGAACCACGGTCAGCCGGGCCAGCGTCCACAATATCAGCATTATGGAGGGGCTTGAACTGGGCGCGGGGGACAGGATCACGGTCTATAAGGCCAATATGATCATTCCCCAGATCGCCAATAACCTGACCCGCAGCGGCGTCAGGGACATTCCGAAGATCTGCCCGGTCTGCGGCGGCGAGACGCAGATCCGCGCAGAAAATGATGTGAAGTCCCTCTATTGCACGAATCCGGACTGCCAGGCCAAGAAAATCAAGAGCTTCACATTATTTGTCAGCCGGGACGCGCTGAATATCGACGGCCTGTCGGAGATGACGCTGGAGAAATTCATCGGCGCAGGATTCATTCACGAGTACGCCGACATTTTCCATCTGGACCGTCACAGGGATGAGATCGTGGAGATGGAAGGCTTCGGTCAGAAGTCCTATGACAATCTGATTCAGGCAGTCGAACGGGCGTCCCATACGACGCTTGTCCGTCTGGTCTACGGACTGGGCGTGGCCGGAATCGGACTGGCGAACGCCAAAGTGCTGTGCCGGAAGTTCCGTTATGATTTTGAGAAAATGCGCCGCGCCGCGCCGGAGGAACTGCAGGAGGCGGACGGCATCGGGGAAGTGCTGGCGGACGGCTGGTGCAGGTATTTTGCGTCGGAGAAGAACAATGCTATCGTAGACCGGCTGCTGGCCGAACTGGATATTGAGAAGGCGCCGGAGGACGAAGGCGCGGATGCGGGCAGCCTGCCGCTTGCGGGGAAGACGTTCGTTATTACCGGGGCGGTGGAGCATTTTGCCAACCGGAAGGAGCTGCAGGAACTGATCGAGGCGAAGGGCGGCAAGGCCACCGGATCGGTGACGGCGAAAACCACTTACCTGATCAATAACGATGTGAATTCCACGTCGTCCAAGAATAAGAAAGCCCGGGAGCTGGGAATTCCGATTCTTTCGGAAGAGGATTTCCTGAAACTGCTGGACGGGAACGGCGGAATATGATAGAATGGATGTCCGGCGTTATCCGAAGTTACGGATTACGGCTGCGGATATGCCGCGGACATGGTTGCGGATTACAGCGGCGGATATGCCGCGGACATGGTTGCGGATTACAGTGGCGGATATGCCGCGGATACGGTTGCGGATTACAGCTGCATATATATCTGTGGATACAGTCACGGATACGGCAGCGGAAGTTGCGGCGGAAGTCCGTGAAAGAAACCGGAAGCAGCGGGACGCATGACTTGAGACAGGAAGCGCAGCGGGAGGAGACAGTATGCCAATTAAAATACAGAGTGATCTGCCGGCCAAGGCAATTCTGGAATCGGAGAATATTTTCGTCATGGACGAGGAGCGCGCCATGAGCCAGCACATCCGGCCGCTGGAGATCCTGATCCTGAATCTGATGCCGGTGAAAGAGGAGACGGAACTGCAGCTTCTGCGGTCATTTTCCAATACGCCGCTTCAGATCAACTGCACGTTCATGATGCTGGCGTCCCATGTGTCCAAGAACACGTCGGCGAGCCATATGGAGCAGTTCTACCGGACATTTGCGCAGATCCGCCGCAAGTATTACGACGGCATGATCATCACGGGAGCGCCGGTGGAGATGCTTGCATACGAGGAGGTCAATTACTGGCAGGAGCTCTGCGACGTGATGGCGTGGAGCACGACCCATGTGACATCCACGCTGCATATCTGCTGGGGCGCCCAGGCGGGGCTCTATTTCCATTACGGCATTCCGAAGTATCAGAGGGAGGAGAAGCTGAGCGGTATTTACCGGCATAAGGTTCTGCATCACCGCCTGCCGCTGACCCGGAATATGGACGACTACATCATGGCTCCCCATTCCCGCTATACGGAGGTCCGCAGGTGCGACGTGGAGAAGCATCCGGAACTTCTGGTGCTGGCGGAGTCGGAGGAAGCAGGAATCTTCCTGATTATGAAGAAGGACGGCAGCCAGATCTTTGTCCAGGGACACCCGGAGTACGACCGGATGACGCTGAACAATGAATACCAGCGTGACCTGGGACGGGGGCTGAACCCGAAACTGCCGATCAATTATTATGAAAATGACGATCCGCTGTCCCAGCCGGTCCTAAGCTGGAGGGGAACGGCCAACACGCTTTACAGCAACTGGCTGAATTACTATGTGTATCAGACCACACCGTATGTATTGGGCGAGGACACCGAGAATATCAGCGTTTAGTCAGCGGACAACCGGCGGCGGACAATCGGTCGTATGAACCGGCGGACAATCGCCCGGATGATGTTGACAATATCGTCGAAAAGAAGTAAACTTAATTCATAAGGCGTAATATGCGGAGAGACCTCCGCATCTCCGCGGCCGCAGACCGGCGGGGTACACCGATCAAAGAGAAGGAGAGGTATGGAGATGAAGAAAGAACAGGTTTTAGCGAGAATGCGCGAAGACTGTCTGGTGGCGGTTGTCCGTGCGAAGAATCTGGAGCAGGGCGAGAAGGTCGTTGACGCCATCATTGCCGGCGGGATTAATTTCATTGAGATCACGATGACGATGGACGACGGGAATCCGGTCGATTTCATCGCGGCAATGGCGAAGAAGTATAAGGACAACGATAAAGTCGTGATCGGCGCGGGCACCGTGCTCGATCCGGAAACGGCGAGACAGGTAATCCTGGCGGGCGCGAATTATGTCGTCAGTCCCGGATTGAATGTGGAGACGATCAAGCTGTGCAACCGCTATCGTGTGCCGATGCTTCCCGGCGTCATGACGCCGACTGAGGCGATCACGGCTCTGGAAGCCGGCTGCGATGTGATTAAGATCTTCCCCGGCAATATCGTGGGACCGGCAGCCATCAGTTCCTTCAAGGGACCGCTTCCCCAGGGTGAGTTCATGCCCAGCGGCGGCGTGGATGTGGACAACGTCGATAAGTGGATCAAGGCCGGCGCATATGCGGTCGGAACCGGCAGCAGCTTAACCAAGGGCGCGAAGACCGGTGATTTCGCGGCCGTGACGGCGAAGGCGAAGGAGTTCGTCGAGGCCGTGGCTGCGGCGCGCGCGAAATAATTGTTGACAGAACAGAAGGAGAGTCAGTGCTATGGCTAAAATAGTCACTATGGGTGAGATTATGCTGCGGCTGTCCACCCCGAACAATGAAAAGTTCATTCAGGCAGATGAATTTGACATCAATTACGGCGGCGGCGAGGCCAATGTGGCGGTGTCCCTGGCCAACTACGGCCATGACGCGGAGTTTGTGACCGCGGTTCCGGCAAATCCCATCGGCGAGTGCGCGGTGGCGGCCCTTCGCAAGTATAATGTGGGCACGAAGCATATCGCCAGAAGCGGCGAGCGGCTGGGGATCTACTATCTGGAGACCGGTTCCGCGATGCGTGCGTCGAATGTGGTTTATGACCGTGCGCACAGTTCGATTTCCACGGCGAAGCCGGAGGAGTTTGATTTCGACGAGATTTTCCGGGATGCGGACTGGTTCCATTTCACGGGAATTACGCCGGCTGTCAGCGATGATGCGATCGTGCTGACCGAGGCGGCGCTGAAGGCGGCCAAGGCTCACGGCGTGACGGTTTCCGTGGACCTGAACTTCCGCAAGAAGCTGTGGTCGTCCGAGAAGGCGCAGAAGGTCATGACGAATCTGATGCAGTACGTGGACGTCTGCATTGGCAATGAAGAGGATGCGGAGAAGGTTCTGGGCTTTAAGCCCGGCAAGACCGACGTGACGAGCGGCGAGCTGGAACTGGCCGGATATGTGGACATCTTTAATCAGATGGCAGATAAGTTCGGCTTCAAATACATTATCAGTTCCCTGCGCGAGAGCCACAGCGCGTCCGATAACGGCTGGTCCGCCTGCATCATGGACGGCAGGACGCGTGAGTTCTACCATTCCCGGAAGTATCACATCACGCCCATCGTGGACCGTGTCGGCGGCGGCGATTCCTTCGCGGCCGGCCTGATCTGCGGCCTCGTGGACGGCAAGGATATGAAGGCGGCGCTGGAGTTTGCGGTGGCGGCCTCGGCGCTCAAGCATACGATTCCGGGTGATTTCAACCTGGTGACGCGCGCCGATGTGGATGCGCTGGCCGGCGGCGACGGTTCCGGAAGAGTGCAGAGATAACGAAGGAATACGAAAGATTCAGCTTGGAGAGGACAGCGGCCGGAATGCAAGGATCCGGAACTGTCCTTTTCTGTAAAATGTAAGAGGAGGATATTTTGTATGATGCAGTACCGTAAATTCGGCAACACCGGGGCAGAGGTTTCCGCTTTGGGTTTTGGCTGTATGCGCCTGCCGGTCCTTAAGGACGGCGGCGTTGACGAGGCGGAGGCGATTTCCATCATCCGTCATGCGATCGATGAGGGCGTGAATTACATTGACACGGCTTATCCCTACCATGACGGCAAGAGCGAGCTGGTTGTGGGCAAAGCTCTTCAGGACGGTTATCGCGAGAAGGTCTATCTGGCGACCAAGCTGCCGCTGTGGAATGTTCATGAGGAGGCGGATTTTGACAGGCTTCTGAATGAACAGCTTCAGAAGCTGCAGACCGACCATATTGATTTCTATCTGCTGCACGCGATGGGAAAAGAACGCCTGGAACAGGTCGTGAAGCCGTTGCATCTGGTTGAGCATATGAAACAGGCGAAAGCCGACGGGCGGATCCGCCATATCGGATTTTCGTTCCATGACAGTCTGGAGGCCTTCAAAGAGATCGTGGATTATACGGACGCCTGGGAGTTCTGCCAGATCCAGTACAATTACATCAATATCAATGACCAGGCCGGCACCGAGGGGATGCGCTACGCGGCTTCGAAGGGGCTGGGTGTCATCATTATGGAGCCGCTTCTGGGCGGCCGTCTGGCGAACCTTTCGGAGCATGTGGCGGCATTCCCGGCGGGGAAGACGCCGGTGGAGCATGCCCTTGATTTCCTCTGGAATCAGCCGGAAGTGGGCGTGGTGCTGAGCGGCATGAGCAGCCGGAAACAGGTGGAGGACAATCTGACCTACGCTTCCAGAAGCAGCGTCGGGATGCTTACCGCGGAAGAATCTGCCGTCTACGCGAAGGTAAAGGAGATTTATGACAGCATGTCGATGGTCGGCTGCACGGGCTGCTCCTACTGTATGCCGTGTCCCTTCGGACTGAATATTCCGGAGATTTTCAAGGCGTACAACGGTTTCGGTGTCCACGGCAGCAAGAACCGTGTCCGCGAGCGTTGTGGAGCGATGGAAGTCGGACCGGACCAGTGCCACAGCTGCCATAAGTGCGAGCAGATCTGTCCGCAGCATATTAAGATCAGCGACGTGATGAAGGATGTTGCGAAACTGGTGAAGTAAATTCAGAAATCGCGGACGGTTTCAGAAGCGGCAGTGAAGCTGCCTGCCGGAACCGTCCGCGTGTTTTATCGGAGTATCTTCCTGTCTTACTTGAACATATTGGCGAAGCGCGCCATCGGCTCTATGGCGTCGTTCAGATTGTTGATCGCGTCGTTCAGCTTTTCGATATCGAGCGCATTGATCTTCTTCATGGCCTGGGTCAGGCTGTCGGAGCTTTCCACGACCAGATCGTCGATATTGCCCATCATGCCTTCGACATCTACCTCGGCCAGATCCTCCGTAATCGTCTGAACATTCTTCATGACCGTGTTCAGGTCCTCGAAGGTGGCATTGACCTTCGGCAGCAGCGTGGCGACCAGAAACACAACCAGAGCAAGCACCGCCAGATTGGCGACTGTGCTGAGCTGTGACATCCGGTACTGTTTCCTTGCGTAGCGCTCCTGGGCGGCGTTGCTGGCCTCGAGGCGTTTCATGACGGCGGCGAAATCCTCCGCGCCCGCGGACGTCTGTTTCTTCTGTTCTTCCATGGAAAAAATCCCCCTTTTACAAGTGTTGATGAATTGCGGCGTCAGGGAAATGTTCCGGCGCCTGTGCGGTTGTTTCTGTTTTCAGTATACAGAAATCCGGCCTGTTTTGGAAGAGAAAAATGAAAAAATGTTCTCACGGCCGCAAAAACGTGTTATACTTTTATAACGAAACGGAATTCAGTGAACGCAGCGCCTTTGGCGGGAACTAAAGCGAACGGAACTTCAGTAAAAGCAGTGCTTTTGGCGAAAACTGCAATAGTCGGAATTTGACGAATAAAGAGAGCAGGATAAGCAGATGGAAGAGAAGAGAAATACGCCGCTGCGCGTTGAGAAGACCAGACCGGAACAGTTTGAGCAGGTGCTTCGAATCTATGACCGCGCCCGGCATTTCATGGCAGAGCACGGCAATCCGAACCAGTGGGGGAACACCAATCCCCCCGCAGCCCGCGTCAGACAGGATATTGATGAAGGAAACTCCTATGTCTGTATGGCGGGCGGGGAGATCGCGGCTGTCTTTTATTATAAAGAAGGCGAGGATCCGACTTACCGTGTGATCGAGAATGGCGCGTGGGTTAATGACGCGCCTTATGGCGTCGTGCACCGGATCTCGTCTGCCGGTATTGTGAAGGGAGCAGGTTCCTTCTGCGTCCGCTGGGCTTTCAGCCGCTGCGGGAATCTGCGTATCGATACCCACAGGGACAATACCGTGATGCAGAATATGCTTAAGAAGAACGGATTTGTGTACTGCGGGATCATTCATCTGGAAGATGGAGCTGAGCGTCTGGCTTTTCAGAAGGCATATGGTATCGGACTTGTGCTGGAAGGGGGAGGGATGCGCGGTATTTACACGGCGGGAGTTCTGGACGTATTTTTAAAACACGGAATCACGTTTGACGGCGTTCTGGGCGTGTCTGCCGGAGCGATCCATGGCTGCTCCTATGTTTCCGGACAGTATGGGAGGAGTATCCGCTATTATCTGAAATATTGTCAGGATAAGCGTTTTATGAGTGTTTCCAATCTGCTGCGTCATGGGGAATTGGTTAATACGCAGTTTTGTTATCATGAGATTCCGGAGAAACTGGATCCTTATGACTACGAGGCATTTGAGGCTTCTCCGACCCGATTCTATGTCGGGTGCAGCAATCTTAAGACCGGGCGGCCGGAGTTTTTGCCGATTACAGATATGAAGGCCCAGATTGATGCGGTGCGGGCGTCGGCGTCGCTGCCGTATGTTTCCCATATCGTACGATATGAAGGAATGGAACTTTTGGACGGAGGCTGTACAGACAGCATTCCGATTCGGGGAATGATGCGGATGGGTTACCGGAAAAATGTGGTGGTGCTGACCCGCGATGCCTCTTATAGAAAGCCGCCGGAGCCTGTAGGGCCAGGACATATTCTGTACTGCCGCTACCCGCAGTTTACGGCTGCCATGAATCATCGGCATAAAACTTATAATCAGACGGTGCAACTGATCCGAAGACTGGAACGGGAGGGACATGTATTTGTGATCTGTCCAAGTCAGTTGATGACGATCAGCCGTATCTGCAGCGATCCGCAGGAGATCATGGGCGTCTATGAACTGGGATGTGCGGATGCTGAGACACGGCTTGAAGAACTTTGTCAGTTTTTGAAGGTGTAAGAGAAGGATGCGCTGACGGCGACACAGAAATGTTGGGGGTCGGCGGCGTGAGGGGCGGTTTCGGGGATCATGGAACGAAAAAGACTTCTTTATGCTGCAGGCCGAAGGCGGCAGCTTCTGCGTGGCTGTCGCAGTAAATGTCGATGTGTCTGCCGTTGACTCCGCTGCCTTCGTCTTCAGCAATGTAAGTGATCCCGTCGATCATGAGCTTTGTGCCGAAGGGGATGACGTTCGGATCAACGGCTGCCGTGTGACCGGATACAGCGGTGGTGCCGGAGCTGGTAAGTCTTCCCCAGCGGCCGGAGCAACGGCGGCAGGAACAATAGGCAGTAATTCGGAAAACGCCAAGGGATATTGGCTGCGGAGTCGTGTACTCCGTCGATGCGGCGTTTTCATCGACAGTTTGATTTTCATACGAACATAATGCTAGTGACGCCCTGTTCGTATTTCCATGCGAGCAGGACGCCAGTGATGCCCTGTTCGTATTTGGCGGCCCCAGCGGCCCATCAGGACTCTCCGCAGGTTTTGTCTCCTCAGCCTGTATCGGGAAGGAGCCGCCCTGCCAGTAAAGCGTTCCTTTCAGCGGGATACCCTGGCAAGAGGCCTCAATGATGTAAGAGCCGCGGGGAATGGACGAGAATTCCGAAAGATTCAGATCCGCGGCAAATGCGTGGCAGCTGTTTCCGATGTGTGTCAGATCTTCCCGATATCGGTCGGCCGGACAGGTTTGGGTAAAGACGAGGGCACCGTCTTCTTTATTCTTGACTGTGACCTGTACTTCGGCAGCGGAGTCCGGAACGTCAGGATTCCATGCCCAGCCATAAACGGTATGTCCGTCTGTATAGTCGAGAAAGCCGACCGGTTGACCTGCTTCCACCGGGGTTGTCCACAAACTTATCATTAGTAAAGCCGCCGTCAAGGCGGCATTTTTTCGGATTTTCATTGTATTTGCCATCCTTTCCATAAAATTGTCCGCGCCGTTTCGCGCCGGAACGTAAAGCGCGCAAACAGCGAAGAGGGGCCTGCGCAGGATGCGCAGGAACCGTGTCCAGAGGACAGGGTATAGTATAATATATTTGCAACATCTGTCTGTTATGAGGAGAATCGGACGAAAATGTCAATACGGGCAGGGAGTCACTGTCGCCCAGCCTGCATGGAAATACAAAAAGGGCGTCACTGTCGCCCATTTTGCATGAAAATGAAAAAGGACACGGCGTGAAGATACGCTGCCGTGTCCTTTAATATCTTGTATCTGCCGGTTTTATTCGGAAATCACAGAAAATACTTCTACTGTCTTCGTGCCGTGTGCCACAGCTTTCTCATGGGAGTCATAGTAGATGTCAATATGGTCGCCATTGACGCCGCCGCCGATATCTTCTACGGTGTAGACAATCCCATCAATCATGACTTTCGTTCCGATGGGAAGAACGTTAATATCGGCAGAAATCGTGTGGTTGGCCCTGGGAACCGTTCCGCTGTATGTCAGCCCCCAGCCGCCGGAGCAAATAGAGCAGTTGCAATAGCCTGTGGTAATGAAATAACCGAGGGATGTACCCTTTTTCCAGGCAGATTCAGAAACGGTTTTTGCCGCGGAGGCAGATTTCGGGCCGAGCGGGCTGCTGTTCCCTGAAGAGGCGCCGGAAGGTTTGCTATCCTTAGCCTGTGTTTGTGTTTGGGAGTCAGGGCCTAAAGGTCCGGCTGTCGTATCGCCTTCGGCGGCGCTTTCTTTCGCGGCTGAAGCGGCTGTCAGGGCGGCACCGTCTGCGGCGGCTTGATAGGTGACCGTGCCGGTAAGAGGAATTCTTTCATTATCGTCCAGAACGTAGGCGGTTACCGTGAAGGAGTCGCCGGAAAATTGTGTCCAGTCGACAGGACAGAAGAAGCCATGATTGCCGTCATTGGTATCGGATACCAGATCGCCCCGATAGCTTTCAGCGGTGACGGTAAATGTCCTGACAGCAGTTTCTGCTCCCTTCGGAATAATGTCGATCATCACTTCCACGGCCTGTTCGGGTTCCGTGTCATCCCAGGCCCAGCCGGCAATCGTATAGCGGTTGGCCCAGTCCAGATGACCGGAGGGCCCGGCAATGGCCGGAATGGCGCAAACAAGTCCAAAAATCAATACGAGCGGCACAAGGGCCGAATATTTCCTTAAATTTCTTTTCATAGAGCATACCTCTTACTAGTTCTTTCCTGGAGAAATTTTACCAATTACAATTATATTACAAATGTGTTAAAAGTCAAGCATAACAGGAAAATGTAGGAAAAGCGTAAGAAATTTGTGCCGGGTTTGCCGCACGGAATAAAAGAAAAATATTTTTTTGAAAAACTATTGACAAATACTGGGGGAAGTAATATAGTAAGAACGTAGGAATTAGCACTCAAAGGCGATGAGTGCTAACAATCCAAAAGAGGTATCGGAGAGGAGCGGGAAGATGGATCTGGATGAGCGGAAGATTACCATATTGAAGGCGATCATCAAGAACTATATGGAAACCGGAGAACCTGTGGGGTCCAGAACCATTTCCAAATACGTGGACAATAAATGGAGTTCGGCCACGATCCGCAACGAAATGTCCGATCTGGAGGAGATGGGTTATATCATCCAGCCGCATACGTCGGCAGGACGGATCCCGTCGGATAAAGGATACCGCTTCTATGTGGATCGGATCATGCTTGAGAAGGACAACGAAGCGGCTGAAGTTCAGGAGCTGATGATACGTCGGATCGATCGGCTGGAGTCGGTGTTAAAGCGGCTGGCGAAGCTTTTGGCCAACGATACGAATTACGCGGCGCTCATCAGCGGTCCCCGTTATCAGGAGAACAAGCTGAAGTTTATCCAGCTCTCCCGGGTAGATGAAGATAAGATGCTGATCGTCACGGTGCTTGAGGGGAACCTGATCAAGAATACGATCGTTCCTGTCAAAGATATTCTGAATGATGACGAGCTTCTGAATATGAATATTCTGCTGAACAGCAACTTAAACGGTCTGACCATTGAGGAGATCAATCTGGACGTGATCAGCCGCATGAAGCAGCAGGCGGGAAGTCACGCGGATGTGGTGGATCTGGTGCTTGAGCAGGTGGCGGAAGTGATTCGGGCAGATTCGGAGGATCTGCAGATCTACACCAGCGGCGCCACGAACATTTTCAAATATCCGGAACTGAGCGATAACCAGAAAGCCAGCGAGCTTCTGCAGACGCTGGAGCATACGGAGCTTCTGAAAGATCTGGTGGATACCGGCGACGACGGAGAGAAGGGAACCGGAATTCAGGTCTATATCGGAGAAGAATCACCGGTGCAGGCCATGCGGGATTGCAGCGTGGTGACAGCGAATTATGAATTGGGCGAGGGTATTCGTGGAACCATAGGGATTATCGGACCTAAGCGGATGGATTACGAGAAGGTGCTTAAGACGCTGCGGACGTTGATGGTTCAACTGGAAACCACCTTTAAAAAAGAAGAGAGGTAGATGAGATTTGGAAGACAAGGCACATGAGGAAATATATGAAGACAGGCCGGATGCGGCAGAGACCGGAAGTTCTTTGGGAAACGAGGAGAATGTTCCTGATCTGACAGAAGAAGCAGACAGGGAGGATGTTCCGCCCGATGAGGTTTCTGATGGCGCAGATGGCGGTCAGGATGCCGGGGATTCAGACGGTGCGGACGAGACCGACAGGGACATAGAGAGCAGTTCTGACGGGGAAGAAGCGGCGTCAGGTATGGACAGCGGTCCGGAGCCTGCATCTGACGGCAAATGGCATGTGTTCGGCAAAAAGAAGGAAAAGAAAGATCCGAAGGATCAGAAGATCGAGGAACTGACCGATCAGCTGAAACGCCAGATGGCGGAGTTCGACAACTTCCGCAAACGTACCGAGAAAGAGAAGTCGGCCATGTTCGAGGTCGGAGCCAGAAGCATCATCGAGAAGATGCTGCCGGTGATCGACAATTTCGAGCGGGGTCTGGCCACCGTTCCGGAAGACGCCAAAGGAACTCCCTTCGCGGAGGGCATGGATATGATCTACAAGCAGCTTCTGAAGAATCTGGAAGAAGCCGGCGTGAAGCCCATTGAAGCCGTAGGTCAGCCCTTTGACCCCAACTTCCACAACGCCGTGATGCATGTGGAAGACGAGAATCTGGGCGAGAACGTAGTCGCTCAGGAGTTCCAGAAGGGGTATATGTACCGCGATACCGTCGTGCGGCACAGCATGGTGCAGGTAGCGAATTGAGCGAAACCAGTTCACGCGTCCTTTCGTGTCCTCGCAAGTTTATGCTTGCATAAGGACTTGTGAGGACACGGAAGGACGAAGGGAGCGCCACGTACATGAGCAAAAAGGAGCTGCGAAGCAGCGAAAAGCTCCGAAGGAGCGGTTTTGCGATTCCGTTAGTATGCGGGAAAAACCGCCAGTGACGGCTTTTCCGCAATGGCGCTCCGTGAACGGAACACACCCGTCAGCACTTCCTAAAGGACGCTTGCGGTGCAGCGAGCACGAGCCGTAATGCGAAGGAAATAATCAAATTTCAAATATATATGTAGGAGGAAAAAATCATGAGCAAGATCATAGGAATCGATTTGGGAACAACCAACAGCTGCGTAGCAGTCATGGAAGGCGGCAAGCCGACCGTCATCGCCAACGCGGAGGGCGTCCGCACGACCCCGTCCATCGTGGCGTTCACGAAGACCGGCGAGCGTCTGGTGGGCGAGCCGGCCAAGCGTCAGGCCGTCACCAACGCCGACAAAACCATTTCCTCGATCAAGAGGCATATGGGAACTGATTATAAGGTAGACATCGACGGCAAGAGATATACTCCCCAGGAGATCTCGGCCATGATCCTGCAGAAGCTGAAAGCCGATGCGGAGAGCTACCTCGGTGAGACCGTAACCGAGGCTGTCATTACGGTTCCGGCGTATTTCAACGACGCGCAGCGTCAGGCGACCAAGGACGCCGGCAAGATTGCGGGTCTGGATGTGAAGCGTATCATCAACGAGCCGACGGCGGCCGCCCTGGCTTACGGCCTGGACAATGAGAAAGAGCAGAAGATCATGGTATACGACCTGGGCGGCGGTACCTTCGATGTGTCTATCATCGAGATCGGCGATGGCGTCATCGAGGTTCTGTCCACCAACGGCGACACCCACCTGGGCGGCGATGACTTCGATAATCGCGTAACCCAGTGGATGATCGATGAGTTTAAGAAGGCGGAGGGTGTGGATCTGTCCAACGACAAGATGGCCCTCCAGAGACTGAAAGAGGCGTCTGAGAAGGCGAAGAAGGAGCTTTCCACCGCGACGACGACCAACATCAACCTGCCGTTCATCACGGCTACCAGCGACGGCCCGAAGCATCTGGATATGAATCTGACCAGGGCGAAGTTCGACGAGCTGACCCATGACCTGATCGAGAAGACGGCGATCCCGGTGCAGAACGCGCTGCGCGACGCGGGCATCACGGCTTCCGAGCTGGGCAAGGTCCTGCTGGTAGGCGGTTCCACCCGTATGATCTCCGCGCAGGATAAGGTAAAGCAGCTGACGAACCATGAGCCCAGCAAGACCCTGAATCCGGATGAGTGCGTGGCCATCGGCGCGGCCATCCAGGGCGGCAAGCTGGCGGGCGACGCTGGCGCCGGAGACATCCTTCTGCTGGATGTGACCCCGCTGTCCCTGTCCATCGAGACGCTGGGCGGCGTAGCCACCAGGCTGATCGAGCGCAACACCACGATCCCGACCAAGAAGAGCCAGATCTTCTCCACGGCCGCGGATAACCAGGAAGCTGTCGATATCCATGTGGTACAGGGAGAGAGACAGTTCGCCCGCGACAACAAGACCCTCGGTCAGTTCCGTCTGGACGGAATCCCGCCCGCAAGGAGAGGCATGCCGCAGATCGAGGTTACCTTCGATATCGACGCCAACGGTATTGTCAATGTATCCGCGAAAGATCTGGGTACCGGCAAGGAGCAGCACATCACCATCACTTCCGGTTCCAACATGTCCGATTCCGACATCGAGAAGGCCGTGAAGGAAGCCGCCGAGTACGAGGCCCAGGATAAGAAGCGCAAGGAAGCCATCGATACCCGTAACGAGGCCGATTCCATCGTGTTCCAGACCGAGAAGGCTCTGCAGGATGTGGGCGACAAGATCGCAGCCAGCGACAAGGCAGCTGTGGAAGCGGATCTGAACGCCCTGAAGGAAGCCATTAACCGTGCGCCGGTGGATCAGATGACCGACGCGCAGGTGGAGGACATCAAGGCCGGCAAGGAGAAGCTGATGGCCAGCGCTCAGGCCCTGTTTACGAAGATGTATGAGTCGATGCAGGGTGCCGGCGGTGCAGGCGCAGGCGCCGGTTCCGGTATGGGCGGCGACATGGGCGGCATGGGCGGAAATGCCCAGGGCGGCGCGTCCCGGCCGGATGACGACGTGATCGACGGCGACTTCAAGGAAGTATAAATATCGGCGCGACCGTCTGAGTTTTTAAGCATGCGGCAGGCCGAACAGCATATCGCAGAAAGTGTTGTATAATAGGTTACAACACTTTTCTGCGGTTATGCGTAAAGTAAAACCGCCGGTGCGGTACGAAATGAAGCCTTCCGGATGCGGATACAGTGCGTACATGGGCGGGAGAGAAAGGTAGCATAACATATGGCAGAGACCAAGAGAGATTATTACGAAGTCCTGGGCGTTCCCAAGGACGCGGATGACGCGGCCTTAAAGAAAGCGTACAGGGTTCTTGCGAAGAAATATCATCCGGACGCCAATCCGGGCAATGCGGAAGCGGAGCAGAAGTTCAAGGAAGCGTCTGAAGCCTACGCGGTGCTGAGTGATCCGGAGAAGCGGAAGCAGTATGACCAGTTCGGCCACGCGGCCTTTGATGGAGGCGCAGGCGGCGGTTATGGCGGTTTCGGAGGCTTCGGGGGCTTCGGCGGCGGGTTTGACAGCGCGGATATGGGGGATATCTTTGGCGATATCTTTGGCGATCTGTTCGGAGGCGGCCGCAGCAGTTCCAGAAGCTCCCGTTATAACGGCCCCATGCGCGGGGCTAATGTCCAGACGAGCGTGCGTCTGACTTTCGAGGAAGCGGTATTCGGCTGTGAGAAGGAGATCGAGATTAATTATAAAGAAGAATGTTCTTCCTGTCACGGAAGCGGCGCGAAAGCCGGCACCTCCAAGGAGACCTGCGGTAAATGCAACGGCAAGGGAAAGATCATGTATACTCGCCAGACACCTCTCGGAACCATGCAGAATGTGTCCACCTGTCCGGACTGTGGCGGCACCGGCCAGATCATCCGGGAGAAATGTCCGGACTGTCGGGGTACCGGTTATATTACCCGCAGAAAGAAGCTGAAGGTGACGATTCCGGCCGGTATTGATGATGGACAGAGCGTGAGAAGCGTGGGAGCCGGCGAACCGGGCGTTAATGGCGGCGAGCGGGGAGACCTGCTGGTGCAGGCTGTGGTGTCCAAGCATCCGATCTTTATCCGCCGGGATATGGATATCTATTCGACGGTTCCGGTATCGTTTGCAAGAGCGGCGCTGGGCGGGCCGATCCTCATTAAGACCGTGGACGGACAGGTGGAATATGATGTAAAGCCCGGAACCCAGACTGATACGCGGGTGCGTCTGAAAGGCAAGGGCGTACCGTCGGTGCGCAATAAGAATATCCGCGGCGACCATTATGTGACGTTGGTCGTTCAGGTACCGGAACGGATGAATGAGGAGCAGCGTCAGGCCCTCAGACGCTTCGATGAGCTGATGACCGGCAAGATCGATGGGGGAGACGACGGAAAGAAGAAAAAGTGGTTTACTTAAGAAATATACGGAAGGCGCGTCACGAATGAGTGGCGCGCCTTCCGTTTCCTTCCTGCCGGCATTCTTTTGTACTTTATTGTCTTTGGTAACCAGCCGTCTTTCGTATCTCATCGTCTTTGGTACTTTCGCGGTCTGGCGCCGGGCAAAGGAAAGATAAGGCGCGGACCGTGCGTGTCCTTCGGAGGTACCATGTCCGAAGGACACGGTTTTATGATGAACGGTTGTGCCCGGGATGCAGGCCCGCCCGTCAGGTAAGTGTGATTGAGGTCGTAATGTAATGCATTCAGGATTTTGTTGATTGTTGTATCTTTTTTGTTTATATGAAATTGTCTGTTTGTCCGGTAATCGAACCGGGATTGCTCCTTTTCCGTAAGAATGCTCTCAGTTTCTGAGAGGTGTCCGCCGGCAGGGCGGTGTGTATTTTTACCCGTTCACTACATTAATGCAGAAACGGTTTGTTTTATTGCATCTGTTTGGACAAATCGTCTGGGAATTCGTGGAAAGGGGTATTTAAAAACAGGTTATAAAAAACAGAGGATACGGTTGACAGTCAGGTTATATTAGGTTACAATGTCTGCAGAAGAAAAGGAGGTGCTCTTATGGGTGAATGGAATATGGAGGGGAAAGAAACGGTGACGGCTGGGACAGAGTCGGAACAGACAGCGGTTTCCCCGGGAGAGCAGAATGCAGCAGGAGAGGAGAAGACCGACCGGCAGATGGCGGCGGAGTTGGAGAAACAGATCGCAGAACTGCCAATCGGATATATTTCCAGAAAAATGATACATGGAAAGCTGCGTTTTTATCAGCAGTGGACCGAAAACGGCAAGATCAAAAGCCGATATATCAAGGATGGGCAGCTGGAAGCGCTGGAAGAGGGTATTGCGAAGCGACGTGAGCTGCAGAAACAGTTAAAGGAGCTGAAGGCGCGTCAGCCGGCCGGAAAAACCGGAATGGGGGGCCGCATGGGTGCGGGTTACGGCCGCAGCGCAGGACGCGGGCCGAAATTCCGTACCAATGTTGTGATTGGCAGGGCGCTGGCCGGATTGACGGAGGGGCTGGAAAACAGCGGCCGCAGGTTTAATCAAGGGATGCTCAGGGATTATCTGGAGGGGCGCATAGGCAGCGACGGACGGGTATGCCTGCTCACCGGTCTCCGACGGACCGGCAAGACAACGATGATCCGTCAGGCGATCCGTGATCTGACGCCGGAACAGGCAGAGAGAGCGGCATATATCAAAGTGACTGCTGCTGATAATATGGAGAAGCTGAACAGCGATCTGAACCTGCTTTACGACATGGGTTACCGCTATGTATTTATCGATGAGGTTACCCTGATGAGCGATTTCATTGACGACGCGGCGCTGTTGTCGGATGTCCATGCGGCGCAGGGTATGCGCGTGGTTCTTACAGGAACGGACTCGCTGGCGTTTTGTCTGGCTCTCAGACAGGAGCTTTACGATCGGGCCGTGACGGTCAGTACCACATTTATTCCGTTTCGGGAGCACAGGCGTCTGCTCGGACTTGACGGGATCGACGGATATATCCGCTACGGTGGAACGTTGCGGGCCGGCGAGATGGGGCCGGACGGTTTTACGGCGGAGCATGCCACTTTTCGCGACGGCGCCTCCACGAAGGAATATATTGACAGCGCTGTCTGCCGCAATATCGAGCGCTCCCTGGTAGGAAGCAAGGATTTAAGTCAGTTTCGGAATCTGCGTGCGCTGCAGGAAAGCGGGGATCTGATGGAGGTCGTGGAACGGGTCATGGTGAACATGAACCTGAATTTCCTTTTGCTGATCCTGTCGAAGAATCCGATGTTTCAGAATCTGCGGCTGGCCGCCTGGAATCTGAAGAATGACCGTGCCCGCGAGGAGCAGGCCGCCGGCATTACCAGAGCTCATGTGTCTGAGGTCAAACAGGCATTGGTGGAAATGGATCTGGTCGTGGAATGTCCGGCGGAGGTGCCGCAGGCAGGCAGCGAGCCGATTGAGCGGGTGATCTTCACCCAGCCGGGAATTCGCAGCTGTCAGATCCGGACTCTGCTGCAGACGCTGATGAGTACGGAGAAGTTTGTGGGCCTGAGCGAGGTCAATAAACGTGATATGGCGGAGAAAGTAATGGCTGATGTCAGCGCCAGGATGCTGGAGGATATTATCCTTCTGGAAACTGAGAAAGCCAGGGCAGGCAGCCATCAGGTATATAAACTCCAGATCAATGCCGGCGTCTTTGGCATGGTAGTCTATCATATTGCGGACAACAGCTGTTACATCTGCGAGCTGCGCAGCGGTGCGCGGATGGCGCCGGAGCAGTACCGGCGGCTGGCTGATGCTGACAAATACAATCAGATTGAGAAGCGGTTCGGGCCGATCCGCCAGCGCTTTATTCTTTGTGACGATCCGCAGGCGCAGTCGGCAGATGATATTACGTTCTGCAGACCGGAGGACTATCTGTGCGGGCTGTAAACGGAACAGAGGGCGAGACGGTCCGGCGGAAAAGCCGATGATGGGTCTGATATGGAGTGAGAGAACGGCATCGAGGTGAAGAGACAGCTATGAAATGGAGAAAGTATACGCTGACCACTACCACAGAAGCGGTAGATCTGATCAGCAGCATGTTTGATGAGATCGGCATTGAGGGCATCGAGATCGAGGATAATGTACCCCTGACTGAGAGCGAGACGAAGGGAATGTTCATCGATATTCTGCCGGAGCTGCCGCCGGACGAAGGTGTGGCGAAGGTCAGCTTCTATCTGGAGGACATTTCAAGAGAAGAAGAGATCCTGAAATCGGTGGAGGAAGGGCTCGGCGAGCTGGCCGCATTCGTGGATCTGGGCGAGAGGAAGCTTGAAATCTCGGAGACGGAGGACAAAGACTGGATCAATAACTGGAAGCAGTATTTCAAACCGTTTACGGTGGACGATATCCTGATTAAGCCGACGTGGGAGGAGATCCCCGAGGGACAGGAGGACAGGCTTCTGATTCAGATCGACCCCGGCACCGCCTTCGGTACCGGCCAGCATGAGACGACCCAGCTGTGTATCCGCCAGCTCCGCAAATATATGACTGCGGGAGCGAGGGTGCTGGATGTGGGCACCGGCAGCGGGATCCTGGGTATCACGGCTTTAAAACTGGGGGCCGGGGAGGTATACGGCACGGATCTGGACGAGAACGCGATCACGGCAGTCGGCGAGAACATGGCGGCTAACGGCATAAGCGGAGAGCAGTTCCGTGTGATTCAGGGCAACCTGATCGATGATAAGGTTATCAAGGACTGGGCGGGTTATGAGCGCTATGATATCGTTGTGGCCAATATCCTGGCGGATGTGATCATCCTGCTGACGCCGGAAGTTCCGCCTCATCTGAAACACGGAGGCATCTTTATCACCTCCGGGATCATCGACATGAAAGAGGACGCGGTGAAAAAGGCCATGGAAGCCGAGGAAGGGCTGGAGATCATTGAGATCACACGTCAGGGCGAGTGGGTCAGTGTGACGGCGAGGAGAAAGTGAATATATTAGCTGTCAGCCGGTGAAATACCCGGAAAAGGGATACATTCGTGGCCCCGGCAGTCATTTGGAAAAGGAAATGCTGTCTGCGGCCGCCGGAAAAAACGGCGGGTACGAAATAGCTGGAAAAGAGTGGATTCACAATGTATCATTTCTATGTGGAACAGGAGCAGATCGACAGCGGTGCGGCTGCGGTCGTGATTGTTGGGCCGGATGTAAATCATATCCGCAACGTGCTGCGCATGAAGCCTGGCGAGGAGATCCTGGTGGGCAATGGAGCCGATAAGGATTATCTCTGCCGGATCGAGCAGATCGCGCCGACGCAGGTGACGGCCAGAATTCTGTCGCGGGCGGAGAATACCGAACTGCCTGCGAAGATTTATCTGTTCCAGGGCCTTCCGAAGAGCGACAAAATGGAGCTGATCATCCAGAAGGCTGTGGAACTTGGCGTGTATCAGGTGATTCCGGTAAATACTTCGCGGACAGTGGTGAAGCTGGACGCGAAGAAGGAGGAGGCCCGCGTCCGCCGCTGGAACGCTATCGCCGAGAGCGCTGCCAAACAGTCCGGCCGCGTGCTGGTGCCGGAGGTGACGCCGGTGATGAATTTTGATAAGGCGCTTGCTTACGCGGCGGATCTTGCCGTGAAAATGATTCCTTATGAGAATGCCAGAGGGATGGAAGCTGCCGCGCAGGCGGTAGGATTGGTTCGCCCCGGGACGTCCGTGGGAGTGCTGATCGGTCCGGAAGGCGGTTTTGAGAAAGCCGAGGTGGACGAGGCCTGCAGTGTCGGATTTACGCCTGTTTCGCTGGGACGGAGAATCCTGCGGACGGAGACGGCGGGGCTTGCCGTGCTGTCGATCCTCATGTATCATCTGGAGACCGGTTCTGTCCCGGACGCGGCCGGCTGCGCGACACCTGGTTTGGAGAAAGCCTGATATAATGCAGGGCGGCGGCAAACAGCATTCCCATACGGTATCGCATCATAAAGTTTTTGGAGGGGCCCATGCAGGCTTATTTTGATAATTCCGCCACCACGAAGGTTTTCGACAGCGTGCGCGACATCGTGGTGAAAACAATGACCGAGGATTACGGCAATCCCTCGGCCAGACATATAAAGGGGATGGAAGCGGAGAACTACATCCGCAATGCCCGCGCCGTGATCGCGAAGTCCCTGAAAGTACAGGAGAAGGAGATCCTTTTCACCTCCGGCGGCTCCGAATCCAACAATATGGCGCTGATCGGAACGGCTATGGCCAA
>CANREE010000040.1 GCA_947629545.1 uncultured Lachnospiraceae bacterium
GGGTAAATTTATTGATATTCATAGGATCTCCCCCTTTATTCTTTCTCCGCGGCGGCTGCCGCTTGTTCTGTTCTATATGCACTATAACATATGTTGTTAGCACTGTCAAGAGGTGAGTGCTAAATTTTATCAAAATTCAAATTTTTAGTTTCGGCATACCGGCGGCTGGCTGTCCCAGGCACATCCATCGCGGCATTTTCCCACGAAAAAAGCCCCGCCGCATTCTCCCGGGAAGCGGCGGGGTTTCTGATTTACATGTATACCTGTGGCGTTCTGCCCACATTCCCATGCAAACAAGACGCCAGCAGCGTTATCTCTATTTCATATTCATCCGGCTCGATTCCGTCAGTTCTGGCAGAATCAGTAATTCTCTTTCCTTACCTCAAAATAACTCTGCGGATGCGCGCAGACCGGGCAGACCTCGGGGGCCTTTGTGCCGACGACGATGTGGCCGCAGTTGCGGCACTCCCATACCTGAACGCCGCTCTTCTCAAAGACCTGCTTCGTCTCTACATTGTTCAGCAGTGCGCGGTAACGCTCCTCGTGGGACTTCTCGATGGCCGCTACGCCGCGGAATTTAATCGCCAGCTCCTTGAATCCCTCTGCCTCGGCCTCGTCCGCCATACGTGCGTACATATCGGTCCACTCAAAGTTCTCGCCTTCGGCGGCGTGAAGCAGGTTCGTCGGCGTATCGCCCAGCTCGCCCAGCTCCTTGAACCA
Source organism: uncultured Lachnospiraceae bacterium (assembly GCA_947629545.1). Taxonomy (GTDB): domain Bacteria; phylum Bacillota; class Clostridia; order Lachnospirales; family Lachnospiraceae; genus UBA3402. The sequence continues at coordinate 721 of CANREE010000040.1, forward strand.
CAGCTTCGCGTGCTCCTTCTCATTATCCGCCGTCTTTAAGAAAAGCTCGGCGATCTGCTCGTATCCGGCTTTCTTCGCTACCGACGCGAAATATGTGTATTTGTTCCTTGCCTGGGACTCGCCGGCGAAAGCTTCCCACAGGTTCTTCTCGGTTTTGGTGCCTGCATACTTGGACATAACTCTTATCCTCCTTACATGTGTGAATTTCATTTTAGTAACTATTCCTAATATAGCGCATATTTCCGGAAATGTCAATCGCTGCTGCACAAATATCCTCCTGCACCGCGCATGTCCCGGCTTTTATCTGCCATATATCAGTCTTCCTGCACGCCGGGCCACGGCATCGTCCGGTTCCGGGTGTTACTCCAAGCCGCCGTATCATCATCCGGTTCCAGATGGCATACGTCCGTCAGCAAACACTCCGGCGATGCCGTATCGCCCGGTTCTGGACGTCATACGTCCATCAACCTGCACGCCGGCGACGCCGCGCCGCTTACGCGGATCCTGCCGCTTTGATCTGCGCGGATCTCTGTCATATGCCCCTCCATCGTCTCGCCGCGGCTGATCCCATCGTCGTCGTACATCTCATAGACCGCCTCTTCCCGGATATAATGAAGAAGCGTAAGCTTCGAAGCGTCCACGCCGTCCGCATACTCCGCGGGCTCCGCCAGAGGAACCAGACGGTCCGCGCGCACGAAGACAAGCACCTCATTGAGCGCCGCCCTCACGTAGTGATGTCCGGCGGGCAGGATCTCCGCGTCCATATCGTCCGCGCCGCGCATCCGGTACAGCTTCATCGTCTCCGGCAGATAGATATAGCGGCCCTCCGCATTCTGCCGGTAAACGGGCGCGATCATGATGCTCTCTCCCACCATCAGCTGATCCTCCACCTGCGCCGCCATTTCATCCTCCGGCCAGACAAAGGCCAGCGGCATAAACATCATGTCGCCGCCAAGCGCCGCTTTCATAAATTCGCTGTACAGATACGGCAGAAGCGCGTAGCGCAGGCCGATGATCCTGCGGAAGCTCTCCTTATCGCCGAACTGGTAAAATTCCTGTCTCCGGGTGCCGATAGCCGAATGGTTCCGCATCAATGGCGTGAAAATACCCAGCTCCAGCCAGCGCAGCATCATATCCTCCGTCGTGTCGGAGCCGAAGCCGCCCAGATCCGCACCGGTGTAAAGGAAGCCGCACATATTCAGCGACGGCAGCATCTGCAGGTTCATCAGAATGTGGGACCACCAGGACTGATTGTCGCCCATCCAGATGCCGCCGTAGCGGTGCATACCTATGTAAGAGGCGCGGGAGAACAGAAGGATCCGCTTTTCCGGCGACAACCGCGCAAATGCCTCTCCGGCAGCGCGGGTCATATTGTAGCCATACAGGTTGTGGACGTAGTCGTGGCGGATCATTTTCCCACCGCAATTATGCCGGATCGTCCGATAGTCCTCCGGTCTGGCCGCCAGGTTCATGAACTGCGCCTGCAGCGTAAGCACCTGGCCGATATTCAGCTTATCTTTGTCAAATTTCCTGATCTCCCCGGCAATCTCCTCCAGATGCTTCTCAGCGTAGAACAGCGCCGGCTCGTTCATATCGTTCCAGAAACCGTCGATTCCGGCGTCTAAAAGCACCTTATACCAGTTACCGAACCATTTTCTCGCCTCCGGATCGAGCATATCCGGGAAATGCACCCGGCCCGGCCAGACGCCCCCGACGAAATTATCTCCGTCCTCATTCTTACAGAAATAGCCGTTCTTCACGCCTTCCTCATAGACCGGATAGCCGTCCTCGATCTTTACTCCGGCGTCGATGATCGGCACCAGATGGACGTGCTGCTCCTTCATCTCCTTCACGAATGCCGGGAAATCCGGGAAACGCTCTTCATTGACCGTAAAATCCTTGTATCTCTCCATGTAGTCGATGTCCAGATAGACGCTGTCTAACGGCACGCCGTTCTCGCGGTGCTCACGGACTACCTCGCGCACGTCGTCGGCGCATTTATAACCCCAACGGCTCTGTCCGTAACCAAAAGCCCATTTCGGCGGAATGTAGCTGCGTCCGATGATGGAGCGGAATTCCCGCACGATGCCCGACAAACTGTCGCCCTCCAGAATGTAAAGCGTGAAGCCGCCTTCACTGACGGTGATCGTGAGACGGCGGCGGTCGGTGTAGCCGCAGTCAAAGGTGACCTTCTGGCTGGCATCAAGGAAGAGTCCGAAGCGGCAGGCGGACGGCCCGTCCTTGGAAGCAGCCGATGCAACTTCGGAATCCGCCGCAGTCTCAGGATCTGTCGCGGCCCCGGAATACACAGAATCCACCACGTTCTCAGGATTCGCCGCGGCCCCGTCCACGATCAGGAAATTGTGGGCGCCATAAAGGGAGCGCTTCTCTTCCGTATGGTTCGGTACATCCGAGCAGTTCGACTCGTAGATCCAGCCCCGCTTATTGATGCCGCGGATATTCTCGCCCAGTCCGTAGATACGGCCGTCGTCGGCCAGTTCACAGGTAAATACAGCAGCCGGAGATGCTGCCCGCTGCGCGAATGCGGCTACAGCCGCGGCATCCAGTCCCTCCGGGATCCAGCCCATGCCGCCGGCGGGCGCAAAAGCTTTCTCCGCGTCTTTCACCAGGCGTATGTGATCTTCCGTAAATTCCTTCGTCTCCGTCGGGATCTGCGCCACTACCGCGTCTGTTTCGATCGGATCTCCAAATACATATTTTCGTATCATAATTGTCCTCCATTTATCATGATCCTATAAATGCCTGTGTTTTACCAGGAATCCGTCCATCCCGGCGTTTCTCGCGCCCGCCATGTCGCAGACCGCGTCGTCGCCGCTCATCAGGCAGCGCGCCGGATCCAGCCCGTAAGTATCGATCAGGCGCTGGTAGAACCTCCTGTCCGGTTTCTTAAAATACACGTCCGACGACATCAGAATGCCGTCGAAATACTCCTCCAGGCCGAAGATGCGGAGTTCATTTTCCGTGAACACCCGCTGGGCGTTGGTCAGCAGATAGACGCGGGCGCCGCTTTCACGAAGCCGGCGCAGACGCTCCTTCACCCGCGGAAACAGGCGGATGGACACGGTCGTGACGATGCGGAATATCCGGCATGTCCACAGTACCAGTTCCTCTTCCGGGCAGACTCCTCTGTCCTCGTACAGCCGGCGGAATACCGTCTCGATACGGATCTCGGCAGTGTTCTCCCTGCCGGCGCAACGATTTCCGGGAATATCCCCGCTATGTTCCGCCCATGAAGCTTCCAGCGCGTCATGAACCGCTGAAACATACGCCTTACGCAGTTCTTCCGCGCGGTAATCCGCACCCCGATACCGATAAAGCAGCGCCATTTTCTCCCACGCGCTTATGTCTTCCTCATCGGTACGGATATCGATCAGCGTCCCGTACAGATCAAATATATAGTTATCGTAACGCAGGGTCATTTTATTCATATCCGCCGCGCTCCCGCACAGATTCTCCACTCTCCACGGCCTCATATACCCGCAAAAGCTCGCCCACGCTCCACGCCTGCGCGAAGCATCCCCTGGAAAACGCGGGCCGCCCGCCGTCGTAGATCTCCGGCAGCTGTCCGATACAGCCCTCCCGCATAGCGCTCTCCAGAACCTCCAGCTGCCGCCGGACTGTCCGCACCGCGTCCGACGTATGATCCCGGCTTCTCAGATACGCCAGATAATACGCGCCCAGCGGGAATACCCACACAGTTCCCTGATGATACGCCAGATCCCGCGCGCGCAGCTCCCCGCCGTAAGTTCCGTGAAATTCCGGATCGTCCATGGCAAGCGTCCGCAGCCCATATGGCGTGTAAAGCTTCTCATAGACCGCATCCACGATCCTCCGCGCCCGCCGCCGGTCTATCATGGAAAATGGCATCGAGACCGCCCAGATCTGGTTGCAGCGGAACTGTTCATCCGCCTTCGTGCCGGACAGTACGTCCTTAAGCCACCCTTTGTCCTCCATCCAGAATTTGCCGAGAAAACTCTCCCTTGTCAGTTCTGCCAGACGCCCGCACCGGCTTCCGAAAGCGGCCGGATGATCTGCCGGCGGCCAGTCGCCGGAAACAGGCGTTTCCGTCCCCTTAAAATACGGCCCGCTTCCCAGCTTCTCCATCACCTTCAGCGCGTTATACCAGTAAGCGTTGATCTCCACCGGTTTCCCGTGCCGCGGCGTAGGCAGATGGTTATCGATGCGCACATCCATCCAGGTCACCTGGTCGTACTCCAGCCCCGCCCGGATCAGGCCGTCTCCGTCCATGCAGATACCGTAATCCGTCCCGGCCCGGTACGCCTCGATGATCTGCGCCATAACCGGCCACATTTCCCGGACGAAATCCTCGTCTCCGGTCCGAAGCACATAGGTATACACACTGTTGATAAATAAAAGCGCCGCGTCGGCCGTGTTGTACCGCGGCTCAGAGCCGCCTTCCGGGAACAGATTCGGCATCAGGCCTTTCCTGCAGTAAGCCGCGAACGTCCGCAGGATGCTTTTTGCCGTATCGTACTGCCCGGTACTCATACAGCAGCCTTCCAGCGCGATCATCGTGTCGCGTCCCCAGTCCTCGAAAAACGGGTATCCGGCCAGGATCGTCTGTCCTCCGGTAGACTCCCTGCGGGAAATGAACTGGTTTGCGCTCACGGCCAGCTGCAGCGCCGCCGCGGAATGCAGACCGCCTTCCGCCGCTTTCCGAAGACCCCGCCGGTATTCCGACGCCTCCTCAAACAACGGCTCCGCCGAAACGGGGATCTCCTGATCCGTGCCGCAAGCGATCTCCAGCACCGCGTCCGCGTGAGGCGGAACCGCGCGCGAAATATCGCAGAGAATACAGGTTCTTCCCTCGCTTTCACGCCCGTCGCAGGCATCGTAAGCGTAATACGCGCTGCTGCAGAACCGCGGCTCATAGATTTCCGTCTTGCCGTTCGTCCGAATATACAGCCGCAGTTCCCCGGAGGCGATCTCATAGACCCAGGACTGTCGTTTCGCTTCAACCGGCGCATCTTTCCCGGCGGCTGCCGCAGCGCTGCGTACCCGCGCCCCGGTTTCCTCACCGCCGCAGCGCGCCGGCATTCCTGTCTCATCGCTGCAGCGCGCCGGCGTCCTTGTCTCTTCCTCCGCGCCGCACTGCCGTATCGTGAATGTCGGTTCCCCCGTAAGAGGCTGCCCCTTCGGTACAAACTGCAGATGCGGGGTTACCGTAAGACGAACCTCCGCGTCCGTGCAATTCCGGATCCGGTACTGCACCACCGCGAGATTTTTGCCCTGAACCATGACCAGGCGCTTTACGACCTCCACGCCGCCCGCCTGAAACGTCCACTCCGGATAATCTTCATACACAAAGCTGTTCAGGTAAAGATACCCGTTCTCATTATGCGCCGCGTCTGCAAATTCCTGCGACGACAGATGCACGCGATCCCCTGACTCAAGCACTTCCTCCAGACGGTTCACCATATTATAGCGCAGATTCGGCGCTCTTAGACCGGCCATCAGAAACGCCTGATCATTCCTCGTATTTGAATTGATCATGGAAGCGCAGGAAAAGCCGCCAAGTCCGTTGGTCAGCAGGTATACATTTTCCTGCCCCCGCTCCCGCGTCGCCCAGTCCTGTCTGCCATACACAAATCTCATAATCTCTCATCCCTGTCCGATATATATCAGCGGCCCGCCATAGTAACGTCAGAAAATACAGACCGCCCGGAGTTTGCCGTCCCCGAACGGTCCTGTCGCCGCCTGCACAGAACGCGTTATCCGTGCTGCGGTTTTTCAATATCTCCGAATACCAGGCCAAGAAGCATCTCATATTCCCGATAAAACGGAAATTCCGCGAAATCTCCGAAACTCTCAAACACGCTTCGGTAATACCACGCGTGCATAGCCTTCTCCTTCTGGCGGAATTTCTGCCAGATCACATCGCCCATAGCCAGATAATCCTCCGCCGTACTGCGGAGATTGCTGAGCTTGTCCGCGAAGGTGATCAGCTTCTCCTCCCGCGCCGCCGTGCGCAGCCGGTTGATCGTCGCCTGCTTGCGTTCCATCCAGGTCTTCGTCTTGTCCTCGCTTTCCGCCAGCACAAGATCCGCCACCGTCCGTCCGAATTCATCAAGCAGCTGTTCGTAAGTAATTCCGGCGTCTTCGATCACGTCGTGCAGATACGCGGCGGCGATCTCTTCCTGAGCGCCGCCCATGGCCGCCACGATAGCGGCTACCTCCTTCGGATGAACAATATAGGGCATGCTGCTCCCTTTGCGAAGGGCGCCTTCATGTGCTCTCGCGGCATAAGCCGCGGCTTTCTGAATCATTGCTGTCCTCTCTTTCCATGTGGGGAGATGCATTGGAGCGGGGGACTTCGCCTCGCCGGCGGCGCATCATACCGGCGGGAGGCTTCTTGCAGTCAGTTTGGGATATCTTACCACAAAAACAATATTTTTTGAAGTAGAACTTGTAAGATTTCTGTTTTTCTGGTATGCTAGGAATACGGCTTCTCTACAGACATCTTTCGGATCCGTCCGAGGGACCGTGCAGACGCCGGATTTTATTTTCACCACAAGCCAGCGGAGGGATTTCATGGAACAGCAGCGTGCTTATCGCCGCACCCCGGCCAGAAGACGGAATTATAATATCTTACGGCTTGAATGGGTTCGGCTTTTGCTATTTTATATTCTGCCTTTTATCGTCGTTAACCTGATCATCTTTTTTCTCGTGACGACCAAGCCCGGCTACGATGTGACAATCGCCGACACCAATGACTATCGGACCACTGACGTAACGTTCACGATCACGTCCTTCATGCCTTTGCGGAGCGTAACCATCACATTGGACGGCGAACCGCTTGATCTGACCCAGATCGGCCGAAAGAGTTACAGATCTACTGTCACACGCAACGGCGTTCTGGAGATCCATATGGAGAATTTTAACCATATGGCCATCACCGGCTATAAAGTAATCGATGTTCTGGACAACGAACTGCCGGATGTAACCTCCTATACGCTGACGGACGGCCAGCTGACCCTGTGGCTCAGCGATACCCAGTCCGGCATTGATTACGAAAATCTGTCAGCTGTCACCGGTGACGGAAGGAAGATCGCTCCTTTATCGGTGGATAAGAATGCGGGAACCGCTGTTTTCGAAATCGATACTACCGGTCTCACTGTGACGGTAAAGGATATGTCCGGAAATGAATACCAGCCGGTCTTCTCCCTGACGGAAGTGATCGAAGAAGCGGATAACGACGCAACCCATCCGATGGAATAGCGCAGATAAAGGACACCGATATACGGAATATCTCCGTTTACTGGTGTCCTTATTTTATTACAGGTTTATCCCTCTTGCGTACAGCTGGTTCATCTCCCGGCACCTGTCAATGATCGTACGGGTAAACTCGCCCTTCTTCATGCGCCACTCCCAGTTACCTCCCAGTGTTGACGGAATGTTGATACGGGCTTCCCAGCCCAGGCCCAGATAATCCTGCAGCGGGATCACCGCCAGTTTGGACACGCTGGCCAGAGCCGCGCGGATGAACAGCCAGTGGATATCATCCCAGTCCGGATCTTCCACGCCCATATACCGGGCGGCAAAATCGCGATCCCTCTGGGGAATCGTCTCATACCAGCCCTTCACCGTATCATTATCATGTGTGCCGGTATAAACCACGCTGTTAGGCGTATAAAAGCAGGGCAGGTAGTTGCTCTTCTCTCTGGAATCAAAAGCAAACTGCAGCACCTTCATGCCGGGGAAGCCGGTCTTCTCCACCATCTCGAGAACCTCCGGCGTCAGATACCCCAAATCCTCGGCGATAATGTTCATCTCTCCCAGTTCATCTTTCATCTTCTTGAAAAGTGCGTATCCGGGGCCGCTTTCCCACTTACCGTTCTCTGCTGTCTCAGCACCGGCCGGCACAGAATAATACTTTTCGAACCCCCGGAAATGGTCCACGCGTACTACATCGTATAAATCAAAACAGTACTTCATCCGGCGCAGCCACCACGCATAACCCGTCTTCTTGTGGTAGCTCCAGCGGTACAAGGGGTTCCCCCACAACTGGCCCGTGGCGGAAAACGCATCCGGCGGCACTCCCGCGACCGCTTCCGGTCTGCATCTCTCATCGAACTGGAACAGCTCCGGATGGCTCCAGCTGTCACTGCTGTCGAACGCCACATAGATCGGAATATCACCGATAATACGGATCCCCCGACTGTGCGCGTATTCTTTGAGTGAATGCCACTGCTGCACAAACATCATCTGCTGGAACTCATAGAATCGAATCTCGTCCTCCAGTTCTTTCCGATAATGAGCCACTGCCTCCGGCTTACGCAGTTTAATATCTTCGTCCCAATCACTCCAGCTCTTTTCACCGAAGGAACGTTTCACGGCCGCATAGAAGCAATAATCCAGCGTTTCCTCATAGAGATTTTCTGTCAGCGCTGCGTCCGGATCCGCACCCGTTGCCTGCATACGTTCCTTCCAGCGCTCATAGGCCTTCCGCAGCACCTTAAAACGATTGTTGTAAATAGCCTCATAATTGATATATCTCTCATCGTCCCCGAAATATGCGCTGTCGCACTCCTGCTTTGTCAGCAGACCGTCTGCAATCAGCTGCTCCAGATCAATGAAATACGGATTCCCCGCAAAGGCGGAGAAAGCCTGATACGGCGAATCTCCATAACCGGTCGGCCCTAACGGCAGGATCTGCCAGTAGTTCTGACCTGCCTCGGCCAGATCGTCAATAAACTGATATGCTTCTTTTGAAAACGCGCCGATACCGTACTCTGACGGCAGACTGGCAACAGGCAGCAGTATTCCGCATTCTCTCATGCTCAGGCCCTTCCTTTCTTCTGCTTTGCTTTTAGGATACTTCTGTTTCAGACCAAATAGCCTTCCGTCTGTATCATAGCAGAAAAACAGAAAATACGCAATCAGGCTTTTCGCCCGCTTTCCTTCTTCTTTCTCTTCCTTACACGGAACAGCCAAAGCAGCAGCGGAAGAAGCAGGATTCCCAGACCTACGACCGTCGTGCTTATATGCTGCAGGATCCGAATCCAGCGGCGGAATATCGTTTCTGAAGGTTCCTCCGGCGGTTCTTCCGGCACTGCGGCCGCCGGTACCGGCGTATCAGACGCCTCCACATAAACCTCAGATGTTTCAGCCATGGTTTCCTGATCGCTTTCTGTCTCCGGCACTTCTTTCTCATATACCACCTCGTACGCCATTCCCGGCTGTGCCGGTATTAGCGCCCGGCCATCGTAGACTGCCGTAACATCCGTCACATATTTCCGGCCGGAGGCGACCGCTGGCCGGCAGACCTCACCATTCTCCCCCACCTGCGCCTCACCGCTCCATTCCACCGTATCGATCTGATAATACGCCGGATCCACGCCGATCAACTCCAGAAGCGCCTCCTCATACCCGACAAACGGCTCTTCCTCTTTCACCTGCACAGTCTCGCCGCCCAGAATGAAGTTCCCATTTTCATATCCATGAACCGTGAGTGAAAATGAAAATCCATCCGTCCACCGTCCGTTTGCTTCCTCTATGCTTTCAAGAGGCAGAGGAATGACCGCACTGCGTCCGGAATCCTCATCCTGCAGACTGACTTCTATGGTTTCCGGTATCGACGCCGCTTTTTCCACGCCTTCATACTGTACCGATTCCCGGGCATAGCGGACCAGTTCCGGCAATGTGACAGCTGTCGTTTGATAAGCCTTCAGCCGGTATTTCTCCTCCTGCCACAAATAGATGTCCGGCGGAAGCGACATCTCTGCCGGTGCCTCCGCAGATACCGGATAAACCTTGTAACGCACAACGATCTCCGTATCAGAGGAACTGACAACAGTCCCTCCCGTGGTTCCGGTTGGGGGAGCCTCTTCCATAGCCGCCGGATATGGCGCAGACTGCGCCGCAGCCAGATCTTCTGTCCACGGTGCAGACCTTTCCGTTGCCAGAGCTGTTATCTTCCACGAAACCATAAGAAAAGCCCCGGTTATGATCCATACCATGAACCGTCCGTGCCGGCGCCGGACGTCCGGTCTCTCCTTCTTTTTCAAACGCCATTTCTGATACACAATACTCTCACCCCCTGTTCGTTTCCAGAACACACCGCACATCACCGCAGAACATATCATCAGGATCAGGGCGGTGACAGCAGACCTTCCGATATTGTCTCCTGTTTCCGGCGCCAGACGGTATTCCAGTGCGCCTAACGGCACAGCGTCAGATCCGATCAGATACACTTGATATGTAGCCTCGACCGTTCCTGCCTGTTTCGGTTTCGAAAACTCCGGCTTCTTCGGTTCCCGCGGCCGATACGGAATCTCCTCGTCTTTCATTGTGACATGATCAATGTTTCCGTCACGCGATACCATGAAAACAATATCTTCCGCACGGGCATATCCGGCCGGCGCTGCTTCTTCATGCAAAATATACGGCTTTCCTGCTGTCAGCTTCCCGACGATCTCATGCGGCTCCCCATCCGATATCCATTCCTCTGCCAACCGCCCTCTTACCGTATCCTTCGACGGCTGACTTTCCAATTCTTCTCCTTCGGATGGTTTTTCGCTCTGCACCGGCTCTTCCAGTTCAAAAATCTGCAGTTTCGCCCCCGGAAGCTCCTTCTGCCCGCTAATATCCGTCTTCGTCACGGATACTCTGGTCTGCGCATCTTTCATCACGACCTGTTCTACGCTCCCGTCCTCAGAAACAGCAAATGTAATATCTGATGCATAGGCGTACCCTTCAGGCGGCAAGGTCTCCCGAAGTGTATACATCTCCCCCGGTATCAAAATCGCCTCGATCAGATGCGGCGTTTCTCCGGAAATCCATTCCTCAATCTCATTTCCTTCCGCATCCAGAATCTGCAGCCTCGCTCCCGGAAGTTCTTTCTGCCCTGTGACATCAGTCTTACTGATCATCGTTCGGCGCAGCCTGTCGTACCCTTCCAGCGCCGTGACACATCCGTCGTCTCCAATCCCGAATGTCATACGACCGCTCGCGACCGTGCTGCCGTCATGATAATAGGTCGTCTCTTCCAATACATACTTCGTTCGGTTCGCAAATAACTCCTTTTTTGAGGAATCGCCGCCTACCTTCAGTTCCGGCTGCTTCTCCGTCGGGACAAAAGCCGCCAGTTCCGTTCCCGCGGATTCCGTTTCCGTTAATTTTTCATCCGCAGACTCTCCCTCCGTGAGTTTTCGCAGACGCAGATACACACGTTCCGGCCACCGCTCCTCCACACGGTAGCTGCCTTCAGCAAGGACGAGCCTCTCGGTCCTGCGGCCGATCGTCTGCACAGAGCCATCGCTGTAAACGGTTTTTTCCGTCAGGGTATAAATTTCTCCGTTCAGAATACCATCCTTTTCCGTCAGCATACGTCCGCTTCCGGATGCCGTCCATGCCGCCACGATCCGTCCCGACCGGTCAGTTACCGTCATTTCATTCCGCACGGCATACCGTCCCCGAAGCGTTGCGTGATACAGGTCATGGATTGTAATAACCGCCACATGTCCGCTGATCGACGCAATACGCCTGCCATCCGCCGACAGTGTAAATACCACCGGCTCCATCTCTTCATACCCCGCAGGCACTTTGGTCTCCTTAAGCAGATAACTTCTCCCGGCAACCAATCCTTCAATCACATGATCAGGTTCCGCTTCCAATGTGATCCAACGGTCTGCCGGCGCTTCCGGATCATAAAGATAACTGCCGTTTTCATCTGTACCGATCAGCGGATACACGGATAACTCCGCTCCGCTGACATCATTTTCCCCAAAATCCTTCTTTCGTATCGTAACCCGCGTTTTCTCATCCGCAACCGTCTGTTCATATTCGGCCGTCTCTCCCCAGATATAAGATACGCCGCTTTGGTCCGGCGAAAATTCAAAAGTCCAGACCCGCGGATTCACCGCGTACCCGTCCGGTGGAAGTATCTCCTGCAGTCGGTAACAATATGGAATGATACTGCCATCCGACTGTATTTCTCCCACCTGCAGTCCCTCAAGCACCGCCGTTTCACCAGAACCTCCGAATCGTTTTGTAAAAACAGGAGTTTTCAGATCAGGCTGCCGGAAAGCAGACAACGCAAATACCGCCCCCATCAGGGCATTTCCGTCCGAATCGGTCTTTTTTACCGTCACGCTTCCAAAGACGGGTACATCCGAAACCCTGACAATACGGATCGGATCGTTCGTATGATACTCAATTTTCACAGGTTCAAACGTTGTATAATAATCCGGACTCTCAAGCTCTGTCAGCCAGTAATCCCCCTCCGGCAGCCGTGTAAGCGTATGCGGCTTCAGATCCCCGATCTTATATCCTTCCGGGATCTGTCCGTTTGCACTGTCTGTTTCCGTATATCTGCCATCCTGTCCACTGACCCAGACCGCCGCCAGATATGCGTCGTCCCGGATTAATCCCCCTTCCTCTGCCGCCCGGTAAAGTGCCAGCTGCGCCCCGGGAAGCTCTTTTGGGGTATTGCTGTATGTCTTGGAAATAATGATTGCGCCTTCTTCATTCTTTACCCTGTAACGCTGCACATCCGTCAGCTCCCGTACACGGATCAGAACAGGGGCCGCCGCCGCAAATCCATCCGGCGGTTCTGTCTCGACAAGAACATATTCAGCCCCAGCCGGCAGATAATCCAAACGGCGCATCCCGCCCTCTGTCAAATAGGAAGACGCCCGACTGTTCACTTTCGGCAGCATATGATAGTCAAACCGATACTCAAAGACCCGGTTCTGTCCCAGACGATTCCTGCCGTGCTCGCAGACTGTCACGCGAATCTCCACGTTATCATCAGTCCGAAGTATCATTTCTGCCGTTGTAGGGAACGGATCATCGTCAGTAGTTCCGCCGCCGGCTGTTGCCACGTCAATCCGGGAATGAGTCACATATTGCGCTCTCATCCGCTGTCCGTCATACATCCAGGTCACAGTACGCAGGTTAGTGCCCCACCACGCATATTGCTCCTCAAACGCCTGAACAAATCCGGCATACCGCCCGCCGTCATCACTGATAAAATGATCCACCGGCCTGCCGGAATCATATTCCGGCCATCCGTTTTCGTCATAAATCACCTGTCCCCGGCTATCGGCGACCGCTTCATACAGCGTGAATCCAGCGCCGCTCACGAGACTGTACGCCGAACCGTCCCCTGTGTATTTCTCGATTTCTACCTTTGTATGGTCGTTATGGAGAATATATATCTGCACTTCACCAGTTGGCCGCACCGTGACCTCGAGCGCAGACGCGCGGACCATTCCGGAAGGCGTTTCAACCTCCTCCAGCAGATATTCTCCTGCGGGAATCCCTTCCAGATAGATCGGCGCTTCTCCGGTCGTCCATTCGGCACGCAGCATTTCCTCCGCGCCGGGTCTGCTGTCGGTGGAATGCCAGAGTAACGGCTCTTCGCTTTTCCTGCGCAGGTAACTTCCTTCGGGATAATTCGCCAAATCTGATGTATATACCCTTTCTGCCTCATAAAGCGCCAGACGCGCGCCGGCCAGCTGCAAATGACTGCTGCCGCCCTTTCCTTCGGTAACCGTACCCAGAATCCGGGGGCTATCGGAGGCATCCGTTTTAAGCATATCTAACACCTGAAAGGTGTGATCTTCCGCCTCATCCGCTTTACCGATCAGAATTTTCGTGGTTCTGTCCGTCATAACGGTTTTCTGCAGTGCATCTGTTTCCTCTACAACCACCCCGACAGGAATTCCCTTTCCGTAGCCTTTCGGAGCCGTCAGCTCTTCCATGATATAGCTTCCCACGGACACACGCCGCAGAAGATCCGCCTGCCCTTCCGTCAATCTATCCGCAAACGGATCATCCGGCGTCATTTCCCCCGTAACCCAGGTGTTCTCCAGAATATAGCTCTCCCCCGCCCGATGAAGAATCCTGTCTCCGGACGACGCTTCTTCCCGGTCCTCTCGCATGACATATGAAGCCTTATCATAATCATCCAGCAGATCTGACGACTTTTCTATCACCTGATGACCGCTTCGGTCATAAAGCGGAATTTCCGTTTCATAGCTTTCTCCGCTGTACCGATAGAAAAGAACCATTCCATGTGAATCGTAGACCGGATACACCGATTTACCAAAGGTTCCGTCATTGCCGGCCAGCACCGGCTCTCCGCTCATATCCTGTCCGAACCGGTTCTTTTTGAGGGAAAACAACGGATGGCTCTGCCTGTTGTCTTCGGACTGCCAGGTCCCCGTCAGATATTCAGTATCCGTATTCTCACCCAGCGTGGCGATCCGCGAGGTTGTGATCTTATCCTGCGTCAGAAGATGACCGGACGTATCCCGCGTAATCATAACCGGCCATACCAGCACCCGGACCGCCGTATCTTTCGCATTTCCCGACAGAATATCTTCGATTCCGACCGTATCTTCCGACAGCCTCCCGTCAGCTTTTGCGTCCAATACACTTCCTGTTCCTGACTGCAGTGCAGCTCCCGGAACCGCCGCCAACGTATACGCCATTCCGGTATATGGATCGACCAGGCTGTCCCTGCAGCCATCCGGATCCAAATGATACAGCACCACGCCGACGCTCATCCGAACAGAGCCGTCCGGCTGGCGTATGGGCCGCGCAAACTCTCCTTCGAATACTTTATTCGCTGCGGAGTAAGTAATTTTCGTAAAATCTCCTCCTGCCAGTTCCAATTCCGGCGTCCCGTTCCGGAATGCGAATATTGACTGACTGCCGTCCGCCGCGAGGATATTTTCTTTATCGTCTTCAAGCTGTCGCAATTCCCTTTTTCTGTGATTTCGGTCATAACCATACCGCACGTTCCGACCTGCAACGATCCCCGTCTGGAACACCTCCAGACCGCCCAGATCATAAAACAGAATATCCGTATCCTTCCGCTCTGTTTTCTGTGCGCTCCATACCTCCTTTAAGCCCTTCTCCGTATTTCCTTCGGATGGATCTTCTCCTCCCGGCTGATGGATTCCTTCTGACCCGGCTTTTTCCGGCAAATCATCTTCTGCGCTTTGCTCCCATGTATGTACGAACTCCGTTCGGAACCCGGCATAACCTTCTTTCACATACATGCGGGTCACATTGCCGGCACCGCCGCGAACAATCTCCAATCCTTCAAAAGCCATATCCTGACTTCCGCCTGACGGTGTCAGTTCCAAACCCTCATACAATGTCATCAATGCGCCGGTCACATATCCATTTGCATCGTCCGCCGTCTCCAATTCCTGCGTAACGTATCCATATCCCGCAAACAGCCTGCCCTGATATACGATCTTTACATCCAAACCCGCATCCTTCAGCGACTTCAGATACTCCAGCGTTCCCTTTCTCCAGGCATAGCCCATATACACGCCATTTTGGTAGGCATATTCATAGTTTGCATCGCCGCCAATCTCAGCCAGATTTCCATCGATCCGTCCGCTGATCTGATAGGTAACCGTCCTTCCTGCCGCTGATTTGTCTCCCGCATAGGACTCTTTCCGTTTCTCCGCAAGCAGACGGACAGGCGTATTCTTCACATAGATCCGTGCCGTATCTTCCTCTGCGGTCTCTTTGCCCCCGACAGACGCATAGACCGTCGCCGTCACCCGGCTGTCCTGCGTTCCTCTCTGATAATACGTCACCCTGTCGCTGTAGACCTCGATCGCGATCGGACGGCTCCGCACATATCCCGCCGGCGCTTTCACCTCCGCCAGCACATAGACACCTGCCGCCAGCGGCTCCGGTGTTTCGAGCCAGCCTGCATTCTGCTGCCCGCAGCCGCCCGCGAAATCCGCTCCTGCGCTTTCCAGAATCCCGTCCCTTTCCGTTGTAAAGGAGCGGAACTCACCGACTCTCATGCCTTCCGTATCCGTTTGGAATACACGGGCATTCTCACTGCAGACCGGTGTTCCCTCCAAAACTACGCCCTGATACGTACTGCCCTGCCATAAACGGATATCCGACGCTCCCATACTTTCCAGAAACTCCCTGCTCCCGCGAACTACCGTATCCGCGTTATAGAAACGTACAGTCCCTTCACCATCCGGCGATTCATCTCTCTCCGCCTGATAGATATTAAAAACAGCGTCGTCGTGGAGCAGGTTCTCTCCGGTCTCTGAATCCATCTTCTCAATCCGCAGTTTCGCCTCATAGGGCATATTGACAAAACGCAGCCGGGCATAGGAACCGTCTCCGACGATCTTAATCCGGCCTTCGTCACTGCCCGCGCCGGACACTGAATAGCCATCTGCCGGACTGTACGGCACCAGCGTCGGGCTGTACAGACCCTCATAAGCGGTCTTTACACCGCTTATTGTTTTCACGGCGTCCTTGTAGTAGAGCCCCGTCGGATTCTCCTGCGTCACCCTGCCTCCGGTAAAGGGAACCCCATTTGCAACTCCGGCGCTTTCAGCGACCGAACTGTAGCGATAGACCTGGCCAACCGCTTCATGCCCTAATTTCTCTCCCGCCAGATAATATGTCACCTCTTTTGTACGGTCGTCATCGTCATTATAATAATTCTGCTGCGGCCTCCATGTATCCTGAGTCAGGGCAAAATATTTCCAGTCCGCCGTATCCTCCGGCCCGTTGCTGACCATGCCGATATCCACACCGTATTTATAGATCTCAAAATCGCCGCTGTGATTATGTGCATCCGTCGCATACGCCGTTTCGGAGCCATTCACCCGAATAATCTCTGACCCAAACCGAATCCCGTATCTCTCCGTCATTTCTTCCATATCCATGCTGCTGTCGTAAATATACTCCGCACTCATAGCATCATCAGAAACCTCTGCTTCCGCCGACAGGTATACCGACGGCACGATAATCTCTTTCGGGCTGTCAATTCGGTAATGACGGTTCTTAAAATCCTGCAGACCTGCGTAGTGCGGCTGCTGCTCCGCCACCACATAAGTTCCGTAAGGCAGGGCAGCAGAGATACCGTAACAACTGTTTTCTGACCATTCATCCGCATTCACCGTCGCCGGATTTCCGTCGGCTCCGCCATTTGCGTCAGAATCCCACTGGACTGCATAAATCTCATCGAGGTCATATGCAAAAAACGGTTTCAGATAATTATCTGCTTTCCTGAGAGCCCGCCGCAGCGCTTCATCATAAAACTGATCGCCATATGCCTTTTCCGTTTCTTTTTCCATCACGGCAACTTCGCTGTCCAGATACCAGTCAATGGCAAACTGCCGGACCATATCCGAAAAAGCCGTATTCTCCTCCGCCTCCCTGCTTCGGTTCACCATGTTTCCCAGCGGCCTGTATGATGTCTCGCTGCGGGATCTGTCGTCCCACTTATCATAATTGGCAACGGTTATGGCATCAAAAAACTTTTCATAGTTCGGCACCTTCACGCTTCTCACACCGGTTCCGTCCGCGACATCCTTTTCCACCGTTTCCAGAACCGCCGTATATCCGGCCAGAGGTTCCTCCCCGCCCTCCGGATACAGGAAATCATTGGCAATAACCGCGTTTGCCGTCTGTTTATAAAGAGGGCTTGTCCGCCTCCGAACCTTCGTATAAATCGTCGGAACAAGCGCCGGATACCGCTCTTTCACCTTCTCAATATCGATCACATTTCCGCGGCGGTCGATCCATACGATCTTTCCGTTATCATCACGGTAAATCCGCTCCAGATTGCTTTTCAAATACGCCTTAAAACGGAAATTCGACACAGGAGGCCCCACCGGTTCTGCCGCTGCGAAATCTTTTTCGCTATCATCCCGGCCCACCGTTTTGATTACTTTCACTTTTTGCGTAATAATCTTCTCGTGCATCCCCACAGGTGTCTTTTGTGTCCCTTCTCCTGGCGTGCCTGTACCATCCTGTATCGGCGAAACCTGCCCCGGATAAACCAATTCCGCCAGTCCCTCCGGCCTCCCACCGCAGACACAGGCGAATGCGCTGGCGCCGACGCCGGTAATATTGGTGAGATAATCGCTGTAAAACATCTCATTTCCAGTATTGCCGACAGATGTCATTGGCGCTTTCGCACGGATCGTCATGACCTGCGGTCCTGCCGTCTGATTCCAGTCCACCGTATTCGCAATATGGATCCGGTAACTTCCGCTTGCAGCGTCATATACTGCCTTCAGAGGTTCCTGCCTGTCTTCACTGATCGTATTCTGCTTCTTCTCGGTAATATACTCTTCCTTATAGATGGGGATTGGATTTCCATTACCGTCCAGCCGGCGTTCATTTGCCCCATACCGCTCATATAACGGTTCATAAACGGTTTCAATCCATTCTTCCATAGCTGCACCGAACGGAAGCACGCCTTCCTTCTGTTTCCTGCTTTCCACAACAGCATACCCTGCTTTCAGTGTATATGTTCCACTCGGATACTGTATATACATATGCCGCCCGCCATCTTCTGTCTGTACCGGCACCCGAACATACAGACTCTTTGTGCGCGCCTCATAGACCGCATTCCCATTCGGATAATCGTGTAACAGAAGCGCCTTCCAGTTTCCGTCTTCCTTCCATATTCGCTGGACAAAAGCACAGCTCCAGAATGAATTTTCACCAAACCATTTAAGAATCTCTTCAGCCATCTCCTGATTCGTCGTTCCCTTAAGCATAACCACGGTCCACGGAGCTTCCTTCTTTTTCGCATCCGTAAGTATCGTGTAGCCCAGCTGCCTGAGAATCTCGTTCGCCTTCTCCGCAGCATAATCTCCATCCGCCGCTTCCGGATCTCCCCATTTCACAGGATCCACCGTGATCTCATATTCACCGTCAGGATAAAACTCTATTCTCTGGCTTACCGAATAAGTTCGCATCACCGGGTGCGACTTGTCATAAAGAGGTTTTCCGTTCTCCATTCTGGGAATATAGCCTCCGTCCGGCCCCAGACGGTACTCGCCCTCCTCTGCCTGTTCATATTCTCCGGTTTCCACCATCCTTACACCGACAACCACCTCTTCCTCTTTCGTTGACTCCTTCCTGTTCGAACGGGAAAAGGAAGCGCCCGCCGGAAATCCGCTTACAAGAATGTCAAAACCGTCTGCAGTGTTTTCATAAACGACTTCGAACTCCAGCCATGAACCGTCATGCATATCGATCGGATGGCTCATGGCCGTAGTTACATCAGCCCTACCGGCCGTCTGTACGCCGTTCGCCGCCGCCGGATCGATCGTCAGCTCATAACCTTCCGATCGGGCAATTTCCCGCACCAGATAACGGCCCATGATCAGCGGCCGTCCAATCCAGGAACGCAGCGGTTCATAACCCTGCGTATCCGCCCCCCGATATCCGATCTCTGATGATCCTGCGGCCGACTGTGTAAGATTACCTTCCTCCGTATACGCCATAAACGATGCATCGCCGTTCTTATCTGTAGCTGCAATGGCCGTCAGCGTTCCTGCCTTATAGACCACGCCTGTCTTACCGTCCGGATGTATGATATCCTCGGCCGCATACAAGCCATAAACAGCTCCTTCCAATGTCGCATCTCCCTGCGTGTCGCCATAACTGACATATCCGTCATGTTCACCTTTCTGCAGTTCAAGATCCCTCTTATTGATATGGAGCTCCCCTTCCGTACGGTGATCCAATACCGGGACATATTCCGCCGAACCATCTTCACAGGATCGCGGCGGCAACGGTTCAATGTCGTCCCTCACCGGCTCCGGAAGCATTCCTCCGTCAATTTCAGCAGCCCCCCCGGCATCCGTCGCCCCCCGCAACACCCGGCCGGCGTAGGAACGCTGGAGTCCTTGTCCTCGGTCAGCGTCCGGGGATGAAAACACCATAACCGCCATGCCGTTTGAAGGTGTCGCCTCTGCTGTCGCCGCACCGTTTGAAGGTGTTGCCTCTGCAACCTCTGCGCTGTCCGGCGGCGCCGTCTTCGTAATCCCCGCGCTGTCCGACGGCGTCGCCGCCCCTGCACGCTTCATTCCGGCGATACGTTCTGAAAAAGCTCCCTCCTGCACCAGCCAGCCGCTTATATCTGCCGCAGCATCCCCGAATGCTCCCGTTTCGAAATTCTGCGAGATGTCCGCAGCATCCCGTGGTTCCCCTGTCTCTGGTCTGCCCAGCCGGGAACCCGAATAACCAACATTTTCATTAATTACCACCTCTCGATCCCTGTCTTCACTGATATCCCCGCCAGCCTCCATAGACGATACGGAGTACACCGGTATCTTCTTATCGTCATTATGCTGCCCATGCCGGCTATATCCGTAACGTGCCTGTGTCTCCTCAAAAGTATAATCATAAGTAAGTTCGAGAAATCTCTCATAAGCTTCCTCGCGATCTGCCAGCATTGCCTCTCTGGCTACGCCCGGATCCACATGATGAAAGTGGTTGCCTTCGTTGTAAGCGGCGCACAGGTCTACCAGCGTCTGCCATTGTGCATCCAGTTCCTCGTTCTGCATATCCACAGCCTGCTGCTTTGCCGCATCATCCGTATCTGAACCGCCGCTGCCGGGAAACATCTCATCCATGGATGTATGTACCGGCGCCGGATGCCCGTCACAATAAGTTTTTACATACTCATATTCCTTCGTATCACTGTGCAGGAAGCGCCCGTCCGCCGCCGTCACCGCTTCGCCGCAAATTTTAAACCCGCCCCACACAGCCGGCTTTGTTGCCATGCCATCCTCATTGAGCGGTTCCGTGATCTGGGATCCGTCAAAGGCTTCCAACACACGAAATTGCGCCCCTTCAAGCGGCTGACCGGTCTCCGCGCATAATTTTACGAGCCCGATCTGGTAGTGGGAAGTAAAGGTCTCCCTGTGTTCATAGATCACCAGTTCCGCCTCGCTTTCCGTACCAAAGGCACCGCCGCCACCTGCCAGACCAATATAAATCTTCGGCGTTATCGGTCCCGCACTGATCATGGCCTGCGTTGACGAAGCATTGCTAACAGGAAGATAAATGTTCATGGTCTCCGTATTATGCTTCCAATCCGCCAGACTGTCAGGAATCGGCGTCGAAACAACCGCAGCGGGCGGCTGCCCTCCAACGTAAGAAAAGATCAGCTTCCCATTCAGCACCTGACTGGACCAGCCTGCTGCATTTTCTCCAAAATCCCAAGCGCAGGCAGCCATCTGCGGAAGCGACGAGATATCCAGTTCCAGTTTCCAGACTCCATTCTCCTGCTGCATGCCCTGCGGTTTTTCCTGTGCAGCCCGTTGGGACGTTTTGACCCAATCCGGCATGGGTACCTGATGGCTTTCTGTCTGCTCAATATATGCTTTCAGCTGCCGCCAGCGCTCTTTGGTCCCCGGTACGTGTTTGTCTACAATGGCCTCAATTCCATCAGCGCTCTCCCAGCCGTCGCCGATTACCGCCCACACGGCCGCCTGAGCCGCCGCGTATGTGGCATTATCTGCCCGGACAGAACCATGGCAGACGACCCAGTAGCAGATATCTGCCAGCAGCTGATACTCTTCGGTACTTCTGATATAGGGAATCTCTGCATCATAAACCGACGTCCGCATACCATTCGATGTCACCGATGTCCCCATATGTTTACCCGGTGAAATACAAAACGTCATCTGATAGTCATCTTTCCAGCGATACAAATAATTCCTGCGATGTCCGAACATCATCTCCGAACCCCCGCTCCAGATATTCGGACCGCTGAACGTCTTTGCACGGCTGACAATAGTCGTCGCATCAAAAAATGGCAAAACCGCCGCACAGAAACAGACGAAAGCTAAAAATCCCGACAGGATCCGCCCCCGTTTGCTACGAATTGATTCTATCCTCATTCCATACCTCCTCCCAGGCCGTCTGCGCAACGCAGACGGCCCATTCCCTTCTTACGGCCTGCCGGTCCGCTTTCCTGTCTTGCATTTCCTGTTTTGCTTCAGACTCCGAACGCTCACAGAACAGGCTGCCGTACCTGTACCACACCGTCGACAACCCACGCGCCATCCGCGTCCACCTTCCATCCGTCCGGCGTCGTTACCCCATGCTGCATAGCTCCTTTTGTTCCGTCCGGCTGTTCATTGAAATAGTAACACCGTTCCATGCCGTCGCTTCCTTTGATCCAGCGCCATCCGGTCACCATATAGCCCTCTGCGTCAAAATAGAACCAGTCTACATTCGACTGTCCCTTTGCCGTATCCGCATAGGAATTAAAAATGTATGCCCATCGCCCGCGGCAGCTCTGCTGTCCGGTCGTAAACGACCAACGACCGTCTGCCGTCTGAAACCAGGTACCCGTCATAGCCGCCGTCCCCTGAACACCTACCGGTCCTCCTGTAATGACTCCCGACGCTCCCGGAACCGGCGTATCGGGAAAAAGAATTCCCGGTCCCGCGCTCTGCCCGAGTCCGGAAGAACCCGACGAACCGCCTCCGTAACTGCCGTAACCGCCTCCAGAACTGCCTCCGGAACCGCCAGAACTGCCAGATCCTGTCTCATCTACGGTTTCAAAACGTACCGTAACACGGCATTTCGCAGCTACCACCCCGTGAGTCTGATCTTCGGATACCGCAGTCACGATTTCCCTGTATTCCGCCTTCCCTTCCGATTTTTCATAAGGATCTTTTTTCCTTTTCTGGTTATCTTCATTGATCACATTCTGTATCCACGCCGGATTCTCAAGGCCTTTCGGATCGAACCTCACCGACACCGCGCACTGGGACGTATTCGCTCCCTGCGGAGTCAGAATGATGACACTTCCGCTGTCGTGATCGCTCCAGCTTACATTTTTATAAAATGGCTGCTCCGGATAGAGTCCGGCCGCCAGCACGACCGGCTCTGAGCAGGTGAGCGATTCTGTCGGGTCTGTCCGCGAACCGGTCAGCTTTCTGGTGACGGTCAGTACGATATCGCTCCTGTTCAACTGCAGTCCTTCTACTCGTCTTGTAGTCAGATCCCGGATCTGGAACTTTACCGTTACCTTACATCCCCCGTACACGGCGATACCGTCTGCTGATGTATCCGGATTGGACGCTGCAGTTACCACAGCGTGTCTCTCATACACGGTTGGTTTTATGGCCTCCAGATAACCGCCGTCTGCCTGTGCTTCTACCTGCTCCGAAAGCGTCTTTTGAATAAATGTGCTGTTCATATTCGGCATGACCTGCGCGTCCTTTTCCGTATATCCCCCATCGGACACAAGACTGATCAGGTCCGCATCGTCGACTGACCACAGAACCGAGCGGTCCGCCACAACTCCGTCCGCGTTATGTTCACAGTGGATACGTACCGGCAGCACTTGTACTGACTGATCCGGCACACCATCAATGTATCTGGCTATCAGCGTTCCGTTCGCGTCATGAATCTCCGTTACCGTGTCCGGCGCCTTACGGTCTCCGCTTCTCGTCTGGGTTACGGTAATTTCCGTCTCCTTCGGCGTCATTGCGAGTTCCGTTGTCACCTTTACATATTCTGCGTTGATCTGTGTATCCCGTTCCGGCATCGTGAACGTATAGGTTCCGCCGCTTACATAATGCATCGGCACCTGTTCCCCGCGGTCATTGATATATACCGGCGGTTTCACGCCGCGCCCCGACGGATCCGCCGCCAGCTGGTAGCGATTGCCGTCTTTGTTCTTAGGCGACGTGGTCACCAATACGGTTACCCCTGCTTCCACTGCCGCTGGATTGTTCTTGTCGATCGGACGGTAATATGACAGATTACCCTGCGGTACGGCCGTCAGTACGGCCACATCTTTATCGTATGTGGCGCCAGCGTTCTTCGTATCGATCCGCGGCACGGACAAAAGATAACCCCGAACCGGCTGTCCCTGCGCCCCCGGCGCGAAATGATCCAGTCGGAAGGCCGGCTCTTCTTCTTTTCCATGGTTCATAAATTCATTCCGCAGCTTTGCGGTAATAATAAAGTTCACGCCTTCCTCCAGCTCCTGATAGAAATATTCCTCCGGCATTTCCTGTGAATTTCCGGAAAGCAGCCAGACGCTGCGCTGATCATATTCCCAGTATCCCACATGCGCGGAATAAGAAAACGTGTTGTCTCTCGCTATACCGGAACCTATCGCACGTTTCGCAATATCCGGCTGTCTGGCATACAGAAACGCCAGATTATCCCCCGGTTCCGTACCATAGCTAAACGGATGTCCGGGATCCCTGGTTCCCACGAAAGTGCCCTCCCGCGTGGCCTCACTCATACCGGTAGATGCGGTCTCTCCCGCAAAACGGGCCAGTATCAGGTCTCCGCTGACATATTCCCCAACGATACCTCCCACGGCACGGCTTCTGTGTCCTCCGATCAGTCCATCAACATAAGAATTGTAAATACGCGTATCCTCCATGCTTCCGGCAATACCTCCCACATATCCAAGCCCCTGAATATGGTTGGAATTGATATTTCCCGTCATCACAACGCTGTCGACCAGATCCGCGCTTTTCGCCACCCCGGCAATACCTCCCACGCAGCCGGATGTCAGCTCTGACTTCACCGCGATATTTCTGGCGCTGCAGTTTTCGATCGTAATGCGGGCAGCGGTTCCGTCCGCAACCGCCGTAATACCGCCGGCATGCCCTTCTGTTTTTCCCTCTGCTGCCACAAAACCGGAAACCGTCACATCCTGAATCACAGCGCCGCCGCGCAGCTCCGCCGCCAATACCGCCGCATGTTCCGAGCCAATAACATTGTCGGCCTCAACGTTCAGATTCTTCACGCTTCCGCCGTCGATCAAACCGAAGAGACCCGCATAATCCGGCGCCATCTCCGCATATTCGATCTTCAGGTTCTTAATCGTATTTCCCTGCCCGTCAAAATGACCGCGAAACGGATTCGGGACCTGCCCCTCCATCTCATTCACATTTAAATACCAGCCGATCGGATTCCAGTTTCCGCCATTGACAGCCAATGATGCCAGATTGATCGGACCGGTCAGTGCAATATACTTACCGGCAAAATCATTCCCTTCCGCCACTTCCTTTGACAGTCCCATCAGATGGGACATATCCTCAATCAGATATGGATCCTCCTCCGTGCCGCTGCCCGGATAATCCGTCTTTCCATTCCAGTTTCCCCAGGGATCCGGCTGCCCGGCCACAAGCACCGCCGCAGGCATTGCCATCAGCGCCCAGGCATCTGCTGCCGTCGCAACGGAAGGCGTGGCAGGCAAAGGCCCCCCTGTCCGATGCCCTTCTGCGCTTTCCGGCAGACGCTCCCCGGCAGACGCCGCAACTCCGGCCGTTTCCTCCGGTTCCTTCGCCGATACCCTCCACGCAGGCAGGAACATTCCCTGCAGAATCATCGCCGCCGCCATCACGCATGCCGTCCTGCGGCGCATGGAACGCTTTTTGACCTTCGGCTTTACCGCCGCTTTTTTCTTCATTACCTCCAATGCAAGTCCCCCTTCAGATTCTTTTTTCGCTCTTCTTTTTTCCATCGCTTATACTCCTTCCCCGGTTTAGTTCCTCTGCCGAAGCACGAATGCCGGTCTCACGCCAACCGGCGCGGTCACAGCCAGCTCTCCATCTGCCGCACCGTTCATCTGCGGCCGTACCTCCTGCGGATGGATATTTCCATTAACCAGATCCACCACATAAACAGAGCTGTTATCTTCCCCGTTTCCGTTGCCCACAGGCGTCCGCAGCCAATATGCGCCGTCAAACGTTCCCGCATTCGCTGCGCTTTCTTCTTCGCCATAGCCGTTTACATTCCAGAGATATTCCCTGTACTTCACCGCTTCGTCTACCGACAGGAGAAAATAATGATCTGTCAGTATCTGGCTGCCCAGACGGTAAGACCGCAGATCTGACCGATCAAAGCGGCTAAATGTTCCCCGCCCGGTCCGACCCATGCAGCTGTACTCCACGCCCACGCTCGCTTCCGGAAAAATCTCTTTGTCCGCCTCCTGCGCCGCCAGCCAGCTGCGGATCGGCGAATCCGCATATTCAGAATTCCCCCCAAAATTCACCACCGGTCCCGGATAGTAAACATAGCCGTAACTTCCGTCTTCCCGCCGCTCATAGACATACTCCGATCCAGTATTGGCCGGAATCACCGATTCACACAGAAACAACGCCAGCGGCTGCCCCTGCTTCTGGCTGCCTTCTTCGTAATTCTGATCAATACAGCGAAACCTGTAACGGATGCCGTCCAGCGTCCGCGTCACCACATCTCCGATACTCCAGTGATGCAGCGCCGGAATATCTCCGTCTGCAGGCCCTGAAGCATCGGAACCTGAATCGCCGCCGGTCAAAGCGGAACTCTCCGTTTCGAAACCTCCCGTATTATGCAGCGCAAACCGTACCGCATAATACAGATCATTACGTCCGCGAATCGTCTCTTCCAGCGTGCAGGAATATTCCAGGCCCTGCCCAAAGATCACCGGCAAAATACTTCCCTCCGGCATATAATTTCTGCCGATCACATAAAATACCTTTTCTGCGCCGTCTCCTTTCAGACACTGTCCGGCAAATGACATGATACGGACATCATTCTCCGCCCGGTTTTCCGTCAGGATCCGACTGTCAGGAACCAGCTGCGGGTCTTCCCCGGTAATCTCACTCTCCTGCTGCTTCGCCTTTGCAAGCAATCGCTGAAGCGCACGTGTCTCCACATCCGCATCGCCTGCTGCCGCCAACGGCATACCCCTGCCGCAGACGGCCAGCATCAGCGCAGCCGCGCCAAGAACCGCCGCCCTTCTTATGTGCACTCTTACATTTCCCCCCATAAACTGCCCCTTTCCGAACTCTGCGCCTTATTTAAGGGCGCATTATCCGAGATTTTCAATTATCCGAGGAAATTCTTAAAAATGCCGTATTAAAAGGCTTCTCAAGATAT
>CANREE010000041.1 GCA_947629545.1 uncultured Lachnospiraceae bacterium
GGCGTCAAAGGCCAGCTGGGCCACGACGTGGTAAATGAACTGGAAAAGCGCGGCCACACCGCGATCGGCGTGGATATCGACGAGATGGATATCACGGACGCCGCTTCCGTGGAGCATGTGATAAAGGATGCGGCTCCCGACGCCGTGATCCACTGCGCGGCCTACACGGCGGTGGACGCGGCGGAGGATAACGAGGATCTTTGCCGCCGCGTCAACGCGGACGGTACGGCAAACATCGCGCGGGTCTGTAAGGAGCTTGACTGCAAACTGATGTACATCAGCACCGATTACGTCTTCAACGGCCAGGGCACCCGCCCCTGGGAGCCGGACGATGAGCGCCAGCCGCTCAATGTCTACGGCCAGACCAAGTACGAGGGCGAACTGGCGGTGGAGCAGCTTGCGAAATATTTCATCGTCCGCATTGCCTGGGTTTTCGGCGTCAACGGAAAGAATTTCATCAAGACCATGCTGAATCTGGGCAAAACCCGCGATACGCTGACCGTGGTCTGCGACCAGATCGGCTCGCCCACCTACACTTATGATCTGGCGCGGCTTCTGGTAGATATGATCGAGACCGATCGTTATGGCCGCTACCATGCCACCAACGAGGGCCTGTGCAGCTGGCATGAATTTGCCGTGGAGATCTTTCGTCAGGCCGGCATGAACGTAAATGTGCTTCCGGTCACCAGCGACCAGTACCCGGCGAAAGCGAAGCGGCCCGCCAACAGCCGCATGGACAAATCGAAGCTGGACGCGGCGGGCTTTGAGCGGCTGCCGTCGTGGCAGGATGCGCTGGGGAGGTATCTGAAGGAGCTGGGGTACTGAAAGCCAGGATTTATATTGTTTTAACGATTGTTTCAGCCAGATGATGTTTTTATTGCATGCCATAAAGATAAGGCGTATAATGAATGCAGTTTAAGGAAAGAGGACTCATGTATGAGAATTGAATCTATAAGGATCAAAAACTATAGAGTATTTCAGGACGTTGAAGTGAATTCTGTTCCGAATCTGGCGGTTTTTCTTGGCATGAACGGCGTTGGCAAAACGACTTTTTTTGATGTGTTTGGATTCCTGCATGATGCTCTGCAGACGAATGTGCGCGCTGCGCTTGCCAAGCGCGGAGGTTTTTCAGAAGTGATATCAAGGGGTCAGGAGGGGGATATTGAATTTGAGATTAAGTTTCGTCCTTCAGAAGAAGAACCGGTTATCACATATCAGTTATCTATTTGTCTGATGGAAAACAAGAAGCCGGCTATTAAAAAGGAAATACTGCGATTTCGAAGAGGACAGACAGGCGCGCCATGGAAAGTTCTTGAGTTTTCATTTGGAGAGGGAGTGGCAGCAGACGGGGAATTGATCAGATATGAAGACGTGCGTTTAGCTGACCGCAGCCGCCAGAAACTGGATTCACCCGACATTCTGGCAATTAAGGGACTGGGGCAATTTAAAGAATTTATTGCTGTATCCCAGTTACGTCGATTGATTGAGGACTGGTATGTATCGGATTTTCATATTGAAGAGGCAAGAGGAATAAAGGACGCGGGATACAGTGAGCGAATTTCAACCTCAGGGGATAATTTGGCGTTAGTAGCCAAATATATGTACGATAACCACAGGGAGTTATTTGATGAAATATTAAAAACCATGGGGAAAAGAGTTCCCGGCGTATCAAACATTGATGCGCAGGAAACCGCTGATGGCAGGATTATTCTTCGTTTTCAGGATGGAAATTTTCAGGATCCGTTCGTGTCGCGATTCGTTTCGGATGGCACTATTAAAATGTTCACTTATCTGGTTCTTTTGAAGGATCCGGAAAAGCATGCATTGTTGTGCGTGGAGGAGCCGGAGAATCAGTTGTATCCGGCGCTTCTTATGGAGTTAGCGGAAGAATTCAGATTGTATGCGGAAGATGGCGGGCAGGTGTTTATTTCCACGCATTCTCCGGATTTTCTTAATGCGGTCCGGCTGGAGGAATTGTTCTGTCTTATAAAAGAAGGCGGATATACTAAGATTTATAGAGCGTCTGAAAACGCATTGATCAAAGATCTGTATGAGGCAGGAGATCTGCCTGGGCAGTTGTGGCGACAGGGACTGTTGGTGGAAGAGGTGGTTAAATGACGCTGGTTTTCTTCTGGAAGAGGCTTCCATGAAAGAGGTATTGGATATCATTCTTCCCCGGATCCTTCCTTCGGCTGTCACGTTCAGAACAATTCCGCATAGTGGAAAAAGCGATTTGGAAGCTTCCATACCGCATAAATTAAAAGCCTGGCGTCAGCCGGATGTGAAATTTGTTATTGTCAGAGATCAGGACAGTGGGGATTGTGTTCAGATAAAGAGTGCACTGAAGGAATTGGTTTCTCCATATGGCAGACAGGTACTGATTCGTATCGTTTGCAGGGAATTGGAGTCGTGGTATTTTGGCGATTTAAAAGCAGTATCGAATGCTTATGGTTTAAGTTTAGGGAAGTTGGCAAAAAGAAAAAAGTACAGAAATCCGGATTTGATTGAAAATGCGAAGGAGGAATTACGAAAACTGATTCCCAGACATCAGCAGCTTGATGGGGCGAGAAGGATAGCGGCTCATATGGATATCGAACATAATACATCTGCAAGTTTTCAAATATTTGTTTCAGGTGTGAGAAAAATGGCAGAATCAGAGTGCAAACAGGTGCCGTACAATCATCAAAAACAGATGATTGTGCGGCACCTATGTTCATGACAGGTGTTTCCGGCTTTACTATTACAGCTCCCCGGCGATTTTGGATAAGGCCTTGATAATAGCCAAATACCGTTTGTACTGGGGTTCGCCGGCCTTTTTTACCTCGTGGATGATGCTGATTACTACCGGATCGGATTCCGGCAGGTTCTCCTGAAGAAGATAATCAGGCGAGAGGTTTAATTTGTTGCAAATCACTACAAACGTATCCAGCGACATCTTTTTGGTTCCGCGTTCAATGTTGCCGTAAAAGGAGGCGGAGATGTCGCAGATTTCTGCTGCCTGTTCCTGGGACAGGCCATGTTCCTGGCGGCAGCGTTTGATTTTCTGCCCGATTTCGTAATAGTCGAGGTATTCCATAAGTTTCCATTCCTTTCGCAATATTTTATTTTACCTAGGAAAATAAGATACAATAATTCTCTGATAGAATTATTTCATATCTAACAGAATTATATTGATGCGGTAGGTTCCTGATTCAGGATGAAGTTTCCAGCGTGATGCCAGAAAGGGAGAAAGGTCGATTTTAAGAATAATTCTAATAGAATTATATATTGCCTAATAGAATTATATGATGTATAATAATAAACGATATTGTTGATTATTGTCTCGCGAGGTTGAGGGTATGAATATTTCAGTTGCGATTGTCGATAAAGACAAGGAATATGTAAGGCGTCTCTCCGAAGAATTGCAGCAATATGCAGAATTGAGCCTTCACGTTTATACCGGAGAAGAGTCGTACCGAAACGCGGTGGAAAGAACACGTTTTGATGTGGTTCTCTTCGATCCGGACATATCAGATTTGCCTCTGTCCTTCCCTGAAGTCAAATTGCCCGTCTGTCTTTACAGTGACGATGCCAGTAATGCCGGCAAATATGCGGACACAGTAAAGATCATGAAATATCAGAGGATCAGCAGAATTTATCAGGAACTGATTCGGGAATATGCGGAGAAGGCCGGATATTCGGCCGATTTCGATCATTCACAGAATACGACGATGATTGCCGTCCATTCGCCTTTGGGAGGAAGCGGGAAGACGACGGTCGCGCTCGCGATTGCAAGCGCGCTGACGGCCAGGGGGACATCAGCACTCTTTGTTAGCATGGAACGGTTGGGAAGTTCATTTTGTGTCAATCCGAAAAAAGAGGACGGCATTGTCGCCTTGATTCAGGCAGCGTCAGATCCCGTCGTTAATTTTGAACTAAAGCTTAAAGGAATCATGAAACAGGGATTGAATGGGATTTTTTATGTCGAGGGTTTTGACCGGTTCGCAGATTATGATGCCGTAACGGAAGAGGAGATCGAATCTGTACTGATGAAAATGAAACGCTGCGGCGTTTTCGAGACAGTCATTGTGGATATGGACAGCGATATGGACATGGTTGCCAAAACGATACTGAGGCAGGCTGATCGGATTGTGGAGCTGGAACGCATCGGAAGTTTTCCGGAGGCTAAGATGGGCCTGTTTATCCAACAGGGGATTGTCAATGAGAATAAACATAAAATGGTAAGGGTCCGCAATTTCGCAGAGAGCAGTTCGCGCTTTTCTTTCGAATGGGATATTCCGCTCGCAGGGACGGTCCATAATTATGGAAATGTTCAGTCCAAAACCGTTATCGATGCAATCAGTGCGAACGGAGAGATAGATCTTGATACGATTATGAAAAGATAGCAGGGATCGTCATGGCAAAGAATTATTTTTTAAGTGAAGTTTCCGCTTTAAAGCAGGTCATACAGGAGGCCAGCAGGGTACGGGAATATACGGCCGAGGAAATCCGAAAACTGGTCGACCAGAAAATATCCGACCGGATTGTCTGGGCGAAAGCAAACGACATCGATTTGTACTGGTATTATCAGAATCTGTCCTTTAAGGAAAAGGATACCTTAAAGTATACAATCACAGAATCTGTAGAAGGTCTGGGGATTCTTGGAAAGATCATCATGGACGAGAAAATTACGGAAGTGATGATCAACGGCTATGATACGATTTTTGTGGAGAAATCCGGCAGACTGATGCGCCTGGAGGAGCATTTTGAAAGCAATGAGGATCTGATTCGGATCGTGCAGCGCTTCGTCAGCAGTATGGATCGCACGGTCGACGCCAGCAATCCGATTGTCGATGCACGTCTGGATGACGGCTCCCGCGTGCATGTCGTATTTCCGCCGGTAGCGCTCAACGGCGCAACGGTGACGATCCGCCGTTTCCCCAAGAACCCGATGACGATTCAGGATCTGCTGAATTACAAGTCTATCACGCCGGAAGTGGCTGGTTTTCTGCAGAAAGTCGTGTCCTCCAGACATAACGTGTTTGTATGCGGCGGAACCGGAAGCGGCAAGACTACCTTTCTGAATGCGATATCCAACTTTATTCAGCCGTGGGAACGCGTGATCACCATCGAAGATTCAGCTGAGCTGCAGATTAAGAATATACCGAATATTGTACGGATGGAAACAAAGAAGGCAAATTCGAAGGAAACAACGGAGATCACAATTCGGGATCTGATCAAAGCATCTCTGCGAATGCGGCCGGATCGGATTATCGTCGGGGAGGTGCGCGGGGAGGAAGCGCTCGACATGCTGCAGGCCATGAATACAGGCCACGACGGAAGTCTGTCTACCGGTCATGCCAATTCTCCGGAGGGTATGTTAAGCAGGCTGGAAACCATGGTGCTGACAGGAAGCGCAGATCTTCCGCTGGAAGCAATACGTCAGCAGATTGCCTCGGCAGTGGATTATATTATTCATCTTTCAAGGCTTCGCGATTTTTCGAGAAGATGCATGGAGATTACGGAAGTAGTCCGGTATGAGAACGGCAGAATTATCTTAAATCCGATCTACCGTTTTCAGGAGGATGAAAACAGTACACTTAAGAAGGTTTCCGGACAGCTTGTGAGAACCGCGAATCCGATCGTGAATCAGGAAAAGTTTATTTTGGCGGGAATCTACGACTTTATGGAGGGTGCCGATGGACCAGGCAGGTAAAGAAAAAATACGGATCAAATACTATGAATGCAATATGACGAAGATGGAGCATCTGGCGGCTTATCTGGTGTTTTCGGCAGTTATTGCGGTAATTCTGTATATTTATTATCATATGCTGCCGGTGTCTGTGGCCGGGGGCCTGCTGATCGCTTTCTTTCAGGAGAAAAACTATTCGAAATCGGTTATGCGCAAACGTCAGGCCAGACTGCGGATGCAGTTTAAGGAGTTTCTGGAACTGGTTTCCATATCCGTGAGCGGAGGCAGCGGCCGTTCTCTGGAGAACGCCGTGATTGATTCTCTCAGGGAGCTTCAGATGCTGTTCAATCGGAATTCCGATATTGTCAGGGAGATCGGCCTGATCGTCAGCGATTATGAGCAGGCGGGAATTCCGATGGCCAGAGGCTTTGAGGAGCTGGGTGAAAGAAGCGAGATCGACGATATTATCAGCTTTGCGACGATCTATAAGACGATTGAGGGAAAGACCAGCGACTTTGGCTACATTATCGCGCAGACCAGAGACATTATAAAGGACAAGGCGGAGATCGTGATGGAAATCGAGACGAATATTACCTCCGCGAAGTCGGAAGCCTATATGATGCTGGTGCTTCCGTTAGTGCTGATTGTGGTGATGTCGGTTATGGGCAGCGGATTCCTCGACGCTCTGTTTACGACCGGAATAGGAAGGGCGTCGGCGACCTTTGGGGTGATCTGTACCTTTGCATCCTATGTGATCGCGACCAGGGCGACAGAGATTCAGGTGTAGGAGGCGAAACGGATGATTACGGTTGTATTTATGGCGATTGCAACGGTTTTGGTTCTCTTCTTTCTGATCGAATCAGGAAAAGCCGGAAAATCTGCCGCCGCGGAGGTCGTTCTGTCCCGGGCCTGGAGCTATCGTTTCGCGAGGCAGACCCTGCAGGAGAAAAAGCGGCACTATCTGGAGGATAATGAAAAATATCATACCGTTTCGGCCAAGAAAGCGGCAAAGCAGATAAAGACCTGGGAGAAGCAGATTGCCGAGAACCAAAAGAAGGAGGAGACCTACCTGACGGGGAAGCAGTATACGCTGCTCGATCATATTTCCCTGTTCGGTTATCAGATTCTGGTCGACCTGCGTCTGGATGGCGATAACAATCTTCTGCGGCAGCTGACGGCAAGCTGCGAGAGGACAGGCTATGTGGAGCTGGAACGGAATCAGGAGACGGGCGGAAAGAAGAATTCGTCCATTTATGCATATTATCTGCTGGCGATGCTTTTATCTTATAGCTACATAGGGGTTATGGCAGCCCTGTTTCTGGGCGTGCTGTCTGCGGCGGCTGGGAATACCGATCCTGCGGGAATAGTCCTGCCGATGGCGGTAGGACTGGGAGGCTGCGTCTTATATGGATATGTCCCCTACGATAATCTTCGGACGAAGGCCGCAAAACGGCAGGAAGAGATTGATCTGGATTTTCCGAACGCCATTTCCAAGATCACGCTGCTGGTCACGGCAGGCATGAATATCACAAGGGCGCTGGAGGAGACTGCGCTCAGCGGCAGTACGCAGATCTATCAGGAGCTGCGGCTGGCTGTCCGCGAGCTGCGTCAGGCCTCTTCGCTTCAGGGGGCGCTGACCCGGATTCAGTACCGGTGCAATAACCGCTATCTGGACAAAATGGTGACTATCATTGCGAAAAGCTATGCGTCCGGCAATGCGAATCTGGCAGCTGACTTAAAGGCGATCAACGACGAGTGCTGGCTAGACAAGAAGCATAATGCGCGCCGGATGGGAGAGGCGGTGCAGAATAAGCTGTTTGTGCCGACGATGCTCATGTTTATCGGGATTCTGATCGTGATTATCGTTCCTGCCATGTCGGGATTCAATTTCTGACCGCAGGGTTGATAATAAAAAATGAAAGAAGGAGGAAAAGGCAATGCAGGCTTTAGACAATGCGTGTATCTATCTGTCGATCCGTGCGATGAAGGCCAAGGAGAGATTTGTGGATTTCTGGAGATCACAGGACGGAGTTTCCAACGTAGTGGCGACGATCATTATTCTTTTGATTGTCGTGCTGATTATCGGGGTGTTCTGGAATCGGTTAAGTGGATGGCTGAATGACTTGATGGATAAGGTTTTTAATTCAGCAGAGCCGACAACAAAGGCTCCCGATGAACTCTAAGTCGATCTGGAAAGGGACAGAATCATGAAAAGGCATTTACATAGAAATCAGCGGGGAAGCGCCGAGGTGGAAGCCATTATCATATTACCGATCGCGGTGCTGAGTACCCTTCTCCTTTTGTATCTGTCCCTTTTTCTCTTTCAGCGGGCAGCGCTCCAGGCCGCCCTGGAAACGGCGGTGGTATATTACAAAAATACCGTAACCGATACGTACGTGACGCAGAATGATGAACTGAATTATACGCAGGGTGATCATGATTACATGGGGGCAGGAAACTCCTATTATGCGTCAGAACCCCTGTCCCCATACCGCGGCATGTTCGGAGATGGGAATAACTTAAACGACGATGCCGCTTTTCGGAAATATTTCGAGTCGGTGGTGGGAAATATGCTGTTTGACGATAACCTGACCATCACGATCGATTACAGCAATTATGTCTATCTGAAACAGTTTGAGGTGACGGCGACGCAGACCGTCTCCGCGCCGATCGATTTCCGCATGATCGGAGCGGGAAACGAGTATTCCATATCGGCCGTGGCCCGTGTGGCCGTGATCGATCATGACGGTACAATCCGCGATCTGGATTACGCGATCAATTTGATAGCAAGGACAAAAATAGGGGAGTGGGCCAGAACGCTGACTGGAAAAGTCCAGGAAGCGTACGCCAAGATGAGAGAAGTGCTCGGCGGATGAAGTGCCAGGGGAACCGGGAAAGATGAGAAGATTCAGACTTCGTAATGAGGAAAGAAAAAAGAAACGGAAGAAATGGGGCAGCCATGGAATCATAACGGTGTTTGTCACGCTTATGATGGTGCCGGTGGTGGCGATCAACGGTATTTTAGTCGATGTCGCCAGACTGAAACTGTACAGCTCCCAGGCGGCGATGGCGGCGGATTCCTATGGGGACGCCGTCTTAAGCGAGTTTGACAACCTGCTGAAGCAGCTTTACGGGCTTTTCTCAGTCACCCAGAACGACGATGGCCGTCAGGCGATAATAGATTTTGCGAAATATGCGGGCTATTCGTTTGACCCGACAGGCGACGGGAAAGCCCTTACGGGATTCATGCCCTATAAAAATACAGAGGTGGAACTGACCTATGAGCCGGTGGAGGGCGCCAGCCTGTCCAATTATAACGTGCTTATGACGCAGATCAGCGATTTTATGAAATACAGGGTTGTAGAGGAGGTGCTCAGCTCGACGAATATTCTGGGTTCGCTTAAGCAGCTGGATTCCACCGATGCGGACATGGATGTGATGGAAGCCCGCACGGATATAACGGACAGCAGCAAGGATGCGCTGGCCAAAATAAGCGAATATTACGAGGATTTGAAAAAAATAGCCGCGTATCCGGATTATATGAACGCACGGAGACAGGCGTTTATAAGCTATCGCGAGGCGCTGAAGCAGACGGTGGGAAGCGATGAGTATTATTATGTGATCTATCAGGAGAAAATTGAGGAGATCATTGAGCGGTATGAAAAGCTGCAGGAAAGCGGTTCAGAGGAAGAAGAGGCGCCGCCCGGTTCCGGGGATGACGAGGACGAGCCGCTCGAGGAGCTCACCGAGGAGGAAATGGAACTTTATGAGCGGTTTCATGATTTCGATTTGGATGTCGGCGATTATATGGATGATTTGTCAATTGCGCTGGCCGCTTATTCGGCTATTGCGAATGATCATGATGATGAGCCGATCGATTTTGACAGTGTGGATTCCGTAGTTGATGATCTTAAGAAAAAGGCGGACGAACTGCAGGACGTCCTGAACGAGCTGGGGAACCAGCTGGATCTGTTGAAGAGCAGGTTGTCAGAGTGTTCGGAGGAAGTCAGGGAGGGGATTGAGAAGGAGATACAGGGCCTTGAGGATATTCTGGCCCTCGCTGAGGATTTTGAACGGACCTACGAGCTGATTGAGCCTCTCAATGCGGATAAGCAGAAAAACAGCGACAATAAAGCAGAGATGGAGAGCAAGGTTCCCAAGCTGGATGAAATCGCGGACGCCGTACTGGACGGCCTGTATCTGGCCGCATCCGGCCCTGCGGAGACTGGAGATTCGCGGATCATCGGCCCGGAAGATACGGTCGAGTGGCCGGATGCGCCGGATCTGCATTGGTATGATTTCCAGACGGACGCGCAGGCAAGGAGATTCTATCAGGAGCTTCAGCAGATCTGCGGGACAGGGTCGGGCGGAACGGGCGATAAGGATGCCGGAGACAAGGAGATCGAAAGGGCGCAATCCATCCAGCGGGAAGCGGAAGAGCAGATGAAGGGAGACGAGACGACAACGGCCCGGGATATACCGGATGCGCTGGCATCGCAGCTTCAGTCGAGCGGCTCCGATTCCGGCGAGGTGCCGGGGTGGGAGGAATATTTTTCCGGCGGCCTGTCGTTTGAGGCTTTGGAGAAGGCTGGGAGCAATGTGCTGGACAAATTCCTGGTAGCGACCTATGACTTCGGAATGTTCTCCAGCCGGGTATCCGGAATTCGGCCGGAAGACGAAGAAACGGATGAAGACAGTTCGACTGAAGAAGATTACGTGGATGTGAGTCTTACCGGGATTGAAATGTCGAAGGACGTCAATTATTTATACGGGGCGGAGCTGGAATACCTGTTCGGCGGACATAACCGGTCGGTTTCGAATCTGAATAATACAAGAAATATCATCTGCGGCGTGCGGCTGGCGACAAACTTCGCGTCTTCCTATGTGATAAGAGAGATAGACACAGCGATCGATGATATTGCCAAGCTGGCGTCGGATGCCGTCGGCCTGGTGCCGGGAATTGGTCCCGCAGCGGCTGTTTTGGTGAGAGTCGCGGTCAGCGGAGCTTTGCGGTTTGCTTTTGCGACCATTGAGATGGTCGCGGATTGGAACAGTTTAAAAAACAGGGAGAGAGTGGTTTTCTTCAAACGTAAGAAGGAGGAGCTTGAGTCAATTGAAGCGCTTGAGGAACTGCTGCACATTGACATTTCTGACAACGACAACGACCATTCGGTGGGATTTACTTACGAGGATTACCTGTATATCCTGATCGTGCTGTTTATTGATGATAATACGCTGTTGTCCCGGACGTCGAATCTGATTACACTGAATGTCAATCAGGCAAAAAAGAAGGGTGATACACTGACGGAACTGGAATTTAAGATGTCGGATACCGTTACCGCGATCAAAAGCACCTGCAAGGTGAAGTCAGATTTTGTGATCGTTCCGGATAATATCGCGCAGCTGTTTTATTCTGCGGATACGAACGCCCTGGTCGACGTGCTGGAGGACAATTATTTCGGATATTCTGTGATACGCGGTTACTAAACGGAAAGGCGATGAGAACAGTGAAAAGGACAGAAGACAGGGAAGCGGGAATGCTTACGGTAGAAGCAGTGCTCAGCCTCGTGCCGTTTATACTTGTGATTCTGGGAATTACCTCCTTTATCAACATATTTGCCGTGCATAACAGGATTCAGTACGCACTCTATCAGATGGGGAGCGAATTGTCGGGATATACCTATCTGTATCAGGCGCTGGGACTGCGGGCTGCGGATTTAAAGCTTAAGAGCGACGCCGATGCGGATACCGAGAAGGTGGACGGGGCGATTGCGGATATCGGAGACTTCATGGATCAGATTACCTCACTGGACAGCAGTCTCCGTCCGGAGAACGGACGGCTGGATCCGGATGAGGTGGTAAATCAGGCAGAGGCTACCTGGAATGCGGGGACAAAAGCTGCCTCATCAAGTCGGGAACTGCTCAGCAACCCGAAGGATCTGATTCGCGGACTCGTCTATCTGGGTATTGAGTATGCGGAAGATAAGGCGAAAAGTCTGCTTCTTAATATGATTTCGGACGGAATGATGGAAGTATATCTGGATGAGAGCTTCGCGCGATATGGTTCAAGGACGGCGGATGAATATCTGAAAGCTTACGGAGTAAAAGATGGGATGAACGGTCTGGATTTTAGTTCCAGCGAGTTTTTAAGCGACGATTTGTACCAGTACCGCATGATAGACATTACGGTGGAATACGATCTGGAGATTTATTTTTTTAAGCTTTTCTTTAAGGATCCTACGGTCCATGTCGTTCAGAGGGTGATGGTGCCGGCCTGGCTGGACGGCGACAGGGTTACTTATACGAAGTAGCGGGAGGAGAAGATGGAAGCGTATATTCTGTTAGCGGTTGGAATGATTTTGACGCCCTGTATTTTCCTGACGGTGATGTCGCTTTGCAGATCGGAATTCCGTTCCGAAGAAAACAGGGAGAGAAGGCTGCTTTCTTCATGGCAGGAAATCGCTGTGATGGCGTCCGCGGAGCTTGCGCTTGTGTTTATGTGGAAATCCGTATTGCTTGAGGGAAAATCCCCGCTTCTGTACTGGATGCTGTATGTGATGCTTGAGGGCATGGCGGTTATCTGCATGACCGATTACTGGGAGAGGATTGTCCCGAATAAAGTGCTTTTGCTGCTTTTGCTCTTCTTTGTGCTCCTGTTGGGGTTTCAGGGCGTCAGGGATATGGAACCGGTCATACGGCTGCTGCCGTCGGTTCTTCTGGGCGTAATCTTTTGCCTGCTCTCTTTTGGAATTGTATATATGCTTGGCCGCGGAAGTATGGGGGCTGGCGACATGAAGCTCTCTCTGGTCATGGGGCTGCTCCTCACCGGAGAATATGTCGTGGGTGCTGTATTATATGGATGTCTGGCGGCAGCGGTCTATTCCATTGTGCAGATGCTCAGA
Source organism: uncultured Lachnospiraceae bacterium (assembly GCA_947629545.1). Classification (GTDB taxonomy): domain Bacteria; phylum Bacillota; class Clostridia; order Lachnospirales; family Lachnospiraceae; genus UBA3402. Next base: position 12,574 of record CANREE010000041.1, read on the forward strand.
AAGAAGCTGACCCGCGCTGACAGGATTCCATTTGTACCGTTCTTATATGCGGGACTGGTACTTCGATATCTGGCTGGATGAAGGGAGTTTGCGTGATGGCGAAGAAAAAGAATATTGTAATGAAGGCCAAAAGCCGGATGACGCTGCTGCTTACTGCGGCTGTAGTTGTTGGCTGGCTTCTTGCCGCGAGTACTGTTCTGGTCGATCCGTCGGTGGAGGAACAGGCGGCCCTGGTGGCAACGGCAAAAACTTTTTTGGCGGATAAGCTGTATATCCGTGCCGTAAAGCAGTACCAGAAGGCGCTGTCAGAGTATACGACGCAGAACAATCCGATCTATGAGACGGAGCTGCTGGCAGTCTACAAAGAGGCCGGTATGCTGGACGATTATTATGAATTGATTGACGAGCGGCGGGCCAAGCAGACTGCGCAGCTGGACGAATATATGGACAGGGCGCAGGGTTATATTGATACAAAAACGATACAGAAAGCGATCCCCGTGCTGCAGGAGGGAATCAGCCGGTATCCGGACAGCGGTCTCACAGATCTGTATGAATCGGTGCGGTATGAATATTCCCCCGTGTCCACAACTTTTGTCGAGATGCAGATTCCCGCCGGGGACTGGTACATACCTGCTTTTGACGGGACGCATTGGGGCTATGTGGGAGACAATGGCAGGACCATTTTGGAGTTCATTTACGATGAAGCGACCAGTTTCGCCGGGAGTTATGCCGTCGTCAAACTTGACGGAAGGTACACGCTTATTGATAAGAATGGTTATTGGAATGCGATTGATCAGCTTGGTCTGGATCATGTAGACGCTATTTCAGGGAGCCGTATCGTCGCGGAGAAAGACGGACAGTATGGAATCTATACCAATACGTTTGTGAAGGTTTCCGAGGAAGCCTACGAAGACGTGTGCATGAGCGCAAACGGTATCTATGCTGTGAAGAAAGGAGACAAATGGGCGCTGCTTAACGCGGAGCTGGAGCCGGTTACTGATTTTTTGTTTTCCGATATTGCAAAAAACAGCAAAGGTCAGCTTTTTGAAAAAGACTATGCGGTTGTTGCGGATGAAAGCGGCTATTTTCTGATCAACGCAGCGGGCGAGGCCTGTTTCAGTGAGCGCTTTGAGGAGGCCAGAGGAATGGAGGGCGGTTTGTTCGCCGTGAAAAACACCAATGGGAAATGGGGGTTTGCGAATGAAAAAGGCGAGATTGTCGTGGAATGCCGCTATGAAGACGCACATTCCTTCTCTGATCAGCTGGCGGCGGTACGCTATGCAGGAAAATGGGGATATATTAACTGGTACGATACAATGATCATAGAACCGCAGTTTGCGGCTGCGCTGCCTTTTTTGGAGGGGAGGGCGCTGGTTGTGGATGAAACCGGTTTTTACCGTATTCTTGAGCTTAAGTATTATGATTTGTTTTAAACAAATAGAGAAAGAAAAGAGGTAACCGTATGCTTACAGACATTGTAATAGCCAATAAGAGCTATGCGCGCTATCTGGTGCCGGAGAACAGCCGGTTAGATCCGATTGCAATGAAGGTCATAAAGCAGGACTGTCCGGACTTTCTGATGCCCATCCGCACTGTAGAGATGGACGGACAGATGGAAGTGCGTTATGAGCTGACAGGCGGAATCCGCATGGAATACTGCCCGCAGGAGATATCGAAAAAGGATTATTATGCGCTGCTTATCCATCTGCTGGAACCGTTTAAACTCTGCGGCGACTGGTTCCTGGACTATCACTGCTTTCTGCTGGATCGGAATTATATTTTTGTCGACAGAGGCAGCCAGGCTGTCAAATATGTCTATATTCCGGAGAGGGGACCGGTCGCGGGAGACGAACAGATCAGGAACTTTTTTATGGATTTGATTATTGGCCTGACGGTTGTGGATGATGAACGCGCGCAGATCGAGCCGCTGCGTATTCTTAAGGGTAACGCAGGTCTGCTTTCCCTTCTGGAATATTTCCAGAAGCAGCAGAGAGACCTGCTGTTTGCACAGCCCGCGCCCGCCCCATCTGAACCGGTGAAGCAGAAGCCCGCGCGGCCTGCGCCTGTATCCGAAAATGTGGCAGAAAAGCAGGTGGAAAAGCCTGCGGATGAAGTTCGGAAAGCCCTGTTTTCGGCGAAACCAAAGGAGGAGAAGAGAGCGGAAGCCGGGGCAAGACCGGGGACGAACGCCGTTGACTTTGGGAAAGAAGACGTGCAGGGAAGACTGATGAATAATCTGTTTGGAGAAGAAGAACCGCCCAAAACAAAGGAAAAGCCGAAGCGTGGAGGCGTCTTCAGCCGCCTGAAAGGAAAAGCCAAAAAAGATTTGGGAGAGCCGCAGGCTGCAGATGAAGCTGCTGCGGGGATTCTGGAGGAGATCCGGGCTTTGCAGCCGAAGCCGGAAGCACCGGTCATAGAGCAGGAGGCGGCACGGCCCGTGCAGGGGGCGGAGGGTCTGGGGCAGACTCCCTATACTGATACGGACGGAGAGATTACCACTGTTTCTGAAGAAGAGGCCTTTGATAACCATACGCTGCGTTTGCGGCTGGAGGAACACGAAGGGTGCACCTGTCCGCCGATGATCGAAATATCTTTAAAGGGAGGCGCCGCGACGATCGGTCGTGCCAATAAGAATGGGGAGGCCCAGGCAGATTTCAATTTCGATATGTCGAATTCATTTATCAGCCGCATCCACTGCAGGGTCGAAAGAAACGGGGACAGCTGGAAGATCGTGGATCTGAATTCTACAAACGGGACTTATGTCAATCATACGAAAATAGCGCCGAATATTCCGTATCCGCTCAAGCAGAATGACGTTATTGCGATAAGCTGCAATAAGAGACGCCTGACTTATCGGGTATGCTGAGAGGAAGATGCCGCATATGAGGGTTTATTCTGGATGTGCGACGGATAAGGGAATCGTGAAGAAAAAGAATCAGGACCGTGCGGTCTGTCATGTCTGGCAGAAGCGGGAAAAGCTGTTGGCCGTCGCGTGCGTGTGCGATGGAATCGGGAGCTTTTCGCAGAGCGAAATCGCTTCGGAGATGATGACCAGAGGAATCACGAATTGGTTCCACGGGATGGAAGCCCTTTTTCCGGAAGAGATTGATGAGGAAGTGCTGCCGAAGGATCTGGAGGAGACGGTCACGGAACTGAATGAACTGATCCATACATACCGTCTGCGCAGCGGAATTGATATTGGATGCACCATGTCCATCCTGCTTCTGATCAACCGGAACTATTATGTGTTCCATGTGGGTGACAGCAGAATCTATCTGCTGCGCAGCAATCTGATGCAAATAACCAGAGACGAGGTCAGCATGGTTGAGGAGGATGGTCGGATCAGAAGCGTTCTTGCAAATTATATCGGTAAAAGCAGTTCCCTGTGGATGAATAAACTGTCGGGGGATATTTCTGAGGGGGACCGGTTTATCATCGGGTCTGACGGATTATTTAAGAAACTGTCCTGGGGGGATATCCAAACTGTCGCCGCGGCGGTAAATAATGACCAGAATGCACAGAAGGCCTGTCAGAATATTATGTCGTTGGTGATGGGACGGGGAGAGCGGGATAATATTTCCTGCGTCTTATTATGTCTGTCATCCTGATTCCTAAAAACCGGATAAGACCGCTATCATTACGGTTCCATACAGGAGATGGTAAGCCGAAAAGATAAATTCAGCCTTCAGCAGGGCTTTGAGATGCGGCAGGCCGCGCAAAAGTAAAAGCAGGGATACGGTCAGATACCATACAGCGAGCATAATGGCAGGATGTCGCCACAGGAGCAGGTAGCCTAAGCTGTACCAAAGCAGAAAGCCGGCCTCGGTCAGGGGATAGCGTGCCGGAATCGGTTCCCCGCAGAAACGGCATCGACCCCGCAGGGCGAACCAGCTGACAACGGGAATCTGATGGGTCAGGGGAAGCGTATGTCCGCAGCGGGGACAATGGCATTCGGATGTAATCAGGGGTTCCCCGTTCCGGATCCGATAGTCGGCCGTTCCAAAGTAGGCGCCGATGGTTCCGCCGAAAAGAGCGGAACAAAAGAATAGCAGGATAAAATAGTAAGGGGTCATGATTACTTCTCCATCGTTTATATGCGTCTATCATAGATAGAACCTGAGAAAAAGTCAAGACTCACTATGGTTTTCAGTGAAAGGGGGAGTCGGTTTTGCTGCCGATAACGGACGAGCTAATGTTTTATGGCGGAGCGGTTCTGGCGGGAACGGCCGCTCTTGTGCTCTTTTTATTTGTGTGCGTATATATGGTGTTAAAGATACGTCTGAATGCCAGACTGGATGCAGAGTACGGAGCGGAAGACAAGAGGGAGAAGAAAAAAAGGGGAAAAAGAAAATCAGGGCGAAAGCCCCAGGAGGTATAAAGTGGGCAAACTGATCGCCGGAACATACGAAATATATGAGAAACTGGGCTTTGGCGGGGGTGGAAATGTATATCTTGCTTATCACAACCGACTGGGGAAAAAGGTAGTCCTGAAAGCGGACAAACGGAAAATCACAACGCGGACGGAACTGCTCCGGCGCGAAGTGGATATTTTGAAGGAATTGCATCATCCGAATATTCCGAGAGTCTACGATTACTTTATTGAAGACAACATCGTGTATACGGTGATGGACTATATCGAAGGCGAAAGCCTGGACCGGCCGCTGAAGCGCGGGGAGAAATATTCGCAGCCGCAGGTAATTCAGTGGGCGAAGCAATTGTTGGACGCTCTGGCGTATCTGCACAGTCCGACGCATGGCGATCCCCCCAGGGGATATGTGCACAGCGATATAAAACCGGCGAATATTATGCGTCTGCCGGATAACAGTGTCTGTTTGATCGATTTCAATATCGCGCTGGCTCTTGGAGAAGAAAATGTGGTCGGCCGCAGCGCCGGGTATGCGTCGCCTGAGCACTATGGGCTGGATTTTTCGTTCAGCAGTGAGTCCGTGATTTCCGGCCGTGATGCCGCTCAGGAAGCAGCGGATAAGACCGACGCGGCAATGACTGCAGATACGGAAACAGAGGCAGATACCGAAACAGAAACGGAGACAGAAGCCGGAACAGAAACTGAAGCCGATCCGGGTACAGAAACCGAAGCAGAAGCTGATACCGATACGGATTCAGAAACGGATGCGGCAGCTGAGAGCGAAGCGACGGATAGAACAGAATATGAGACTGGGCCGGAAAGGGATGGAAATCCACCAGAAAATGGAAAGAGCATGCAGGAAAACGGCATTGAGTCGCAGGAGAGTTCTGTCTCCTCCCGAAAGAGAGTCATTGTTCCGGATGTCCGTTCCGATATTTACAGTCTGGGCGCGACGCTTTATCATTTACTGAGCGGCGTACGTCCTGCCAGAAATGCGAAAGAAGTTGTGCCGCTTTCTGTCAGGCAGTTTAGTCCGATGGTTGTCAGAATCATAACCAAAGCGATGAATCCCAACCCGGATCTGAGATACCAGACGGCGGAAGAGATGCTGTATGATCTGAATCATCTGCGGGAACGGGATCCGCGGACGCGGAGGCTGAGAGTGACGAAAATGATCGTCAGCACAGCGTTGTCAGCGTTTATCGTTACCGGTGCTTTCGCTGCTTTCCTTGGTCTTAAGCGTATGCAGACCACGGAGCAGTGGCTGAAGCTCGCCGAGTACTCCTGCAATGCGCTGGACGCCGGAGATTCTGCTCTTGCGATAGACTATGCACTGCAAGCCCTTCCAACCCGGACGGGAAGCATTCTGGAGCCGCCCTATACGGCGGAAGCGCAAAGAGCGCTGACAGACGCACTGGCGGTATACGATCTCTATGACGGCTACAAGACCAGTGGGGCTGTCAATCTGCCGTCCGCACCGTTTATGATGGAGATTTCGCCGGATGGAAAGACGGCGGTGTGCATATATGCATATGAGGCTGCGGTTGTCGATACCGAAACGGCCCGGATCAGGAAGACGATTCCGGTTGCAGAGTCCGCTCTCAGCGAGGTACGGTATCTGAATTCGGATACGATTCTGCTGGCAGGGGCGGAGGGGATTACCGCCTATGATATCGCAGAAGACAGGGTGCTGTGGAGAGGAGCGCCCACTACCAGTATCGCCCTGTCCGGGGACGGACGGCGGGCGGCGGCGGTATACCGGGATGAAACGCAGGCCTTCGTATACGATACAGCGGACGGCAGCGTGGTTTCTGCGGTTGATTTTGGCGGGCGGAGCCAGAGTGTGACGGTGAATGACATATTTGCCAATCCACGAGACAATCTGTGGGCGATGAACGAAGACGGCACGCTCCTGGGAGCCAGCTTTTCGGACGGTTCACTGGAGGTGTTTGATCTGGAACACCCGGATGACGGTATCATTCTTTACGAGGCCGATTCCGGCTACAGCCATTTTGAAGGGGGCTTCTATCAGAAGTATTTTGCGTTCTCCGCTTCGACGCCCGGGAATTCCGTGTTCTGTGTGATCGATACGGTGGGGAAGGAGGAAACCGGCGGTTTTGAATCAGAAAAGGCCTTTGGCGTGGAAACGGATAAGACCGGCATCTATGTGCAGACAGAGAATCTGTTGGTAAAGATTCATCCGGTGACGGGGGAGCAGGAGCCGCTGGTTACGGTTTCGGATGATATTCTGCGTTTTGCCAGAGGAGGGGAACACACGCTGATCACCTCCGGTGACAAGTTTATGTTTTTTGACCGCTTTGCTAACCTGATGTCCAGCCATACGAAGGAATTCGGAGGCGATTTTGTCCAGATAGCAGAGGGCGTGGCGCTGATCGGCAGTATGGATTCCCCGCTGGTGCGCGTCATGAAGTATGTCGATTATCCGGAGGCGCAGGTTTTTTCTTATGATCCTTCTTACGCGCATGACGAGGCCAGAATCAGCGCCGATCGAAAGACGGTTATGTTGTTTTCCTACGATCAGTTCCGTGTGTACGGAATGGACGGCAGGCTGATTGCGGAGGTCGATATTCCGGACGCCGGGCAGGTTTACGATCAGCAGTACCGAAGGGAAGAGACCGGTTCCTGCCTGCAGGTAATCTACAATGACGGTCGAATCAGGACGTACAGCGCAAAGGATGGTTCTCTGCTTTCTGTGGAGAGCGGGGAGGCGCCTGCAGAGGGTATGTACGAGGAATTCACGACGGACAGTCTGCGGATCACCTCGCCGCTTCACGGAACGCCGACAGCTTATGATATCGAAAGCGGACGGCTGGTGCGTGAGCTTAATCAGGATGCCTATCTGACTTATGTGACGCAGAGCGGAGATGATATCGTTGTCCAGTTTGTGACGGCAGACGGGTATTGTTATGGTCAGCTTCTGGATGGACAGTGCGGGGTGCTGGCCAGTCTGCCGTACCTCTGCGATGTGTATGATGGCGAACTGTATTTCGATTATCCGACCGGCAATGTGCGGAAATCCCGTATTTATGGGATCAATGAGTTAATTTCGATGGCACGCGTGAGAAAATGAGAAAAAACGAAAATAATTCTAATAGAATTAATACTTGCCTATTAGGATTATTAGAGATATAATAAAAAAAGGATCGTGCTTCGATCTGAAAAAGAAGCAGAAGGAGAAAAGGATATGAGCGGTATCAGAAGAAAACTTTCGCTTGTGTTGACGCTGGCTCTGGTGCTGGGATCCAGTCTGAATCCCGGAATCCCTGTCAGGGCGGCGGCTCCCACCGAGTCTGTTGCGCCGACAGAAGAGGGGAAGCAGGAGGAGACAAAGGAAACGGAGACGGCGCAGGAAACAGAAGCAAAGCAGGAAACAGAAGCAAAGCAGGAAACAGAAGCAAAGCAGGAAACAGAGAAGGAAACAGAAGCGGAGGAAACGCCGGAGACAAAAGCTGAGGAGGAATTGGAAGAGGAAGTTGCTGGGATTTCGCTGGCGACAAGTTCTGATGCGTCTCAAAGGCCCGCGTTAATGTCGTTACTGAATATACGACCAACAACTGCTTATCTGATTTTGAGAGAACTGTCGGACGAGCAGCTGAAGGCCGTTTCCCTGCGAACGATTCTGGGAAATTTGGTAGACAATGACGGAGTCAAGATTGAGATGCCGAATGTGGAGGGGAAGAAGATTTTAGTAAACCTCTACGTAACCAGCGATGCAGAAGGAACCCGGAATCCTTCCTATCATCTGTCGGACGACTATGAAGAGAAAGCGGGGCTTGACGATACCGTTGATCTGTCGGTGGTGAACAGAAATGGAAGCAAATCATCCTATACTCTGGAAATTATGATCGGCAGCGGAGAGCAGCTGGACTATGATGCGGTTCTGTATCGCATTGAGATTATTCTGGCGAATGAGTACGAGTACCTGTTTTCTTATGATTTATATCCTGAGAGCGGAAGACAGGAGATTGAGTATACATCTTTGACGGAGTCCGCTTCCGCCATTACTGTAGACGCCGATATTCCGGTAACGGCGGTAAACTTTTACATTCCTGATAGCGCGTATCAGGAAGGGGTTTCATATAAGCTACAGGTATCAGCAGGGGTAAACAGTTATTCTGATAAGATTTCTGTGGAAGCCTATAAAATCACGGATCTTTTGGAGTATCTGAAAAATCCGAAGGCGGGACTCGACAGTGCAAAAGCTGTAACAGATGACCTGACCGATTATGATTCCCAACTTTCAGGAAGCTTTAAACCGATCAGTCAGGAAACAGCATTGCAGGCGGACAGTTTCTTTGGCATTGTCTATCGGGATACCGTATCAAAGGCGATACTTGGATACGAAGGAATGATCTTTACCGTCCTTCCAGATAACGCTGTTTTGCCGAAGGGATCCATCTATACACCAGAAGCCAGTGTGATGAAAAAAATTGTGAATTATTCCTATTTTTATGGAGAGGAGCAAGAGGTACGCCGTTCTCTGGATACTTCTCAGAAACCGAATGGTGTGCAGGTAGATTATAAAACTTCTTTATCAAGCAGTATGTCTGTCAGCTACCATCTGGATTCAGGATATCCGGGCGATGCCGAGTATTACTATATGCTGGATGCGAGCGAGACGGCCTCGATCAGCAAGATTGTGGAGGGACGGTATACGACTCTGGAGGATGTTCAGAAAGCGATGGACGTTACCTCGCTTGTAATGCCGTCCGACAGAAGCAAGGTGCCTTGTGGATATAAGATTGCTTTTGAGAATGGGGCTACGAAGTATTTTACGGTAGTATATAAGGATGATACGATACGTAGTTATTATATCCGAGTCTATGGCGGCAGTTCCTTAAGCGGAACGCCATACAGCAGTGATCCTGTGGTAAATGGCGAGGATCTATGGTTCCGTGTAACAGGCGTAGAGGGTGGTTATGCGTATTATGTAAGAAATGATAGGGATACGACCTACGACACCCTGTATGGCTATGGTTACCAGACTCTGATTGTTGATGACAAATATGACAGTACTGTTGATCTTAGCAAAGTGAAGCTGAAATTTGATAAGGCCAGCAACGTGACGATCCAGACAGGTTCCACAGTGCTTGTATCCGGGGAGACGGAACTTGATTTTTCACATGGTCCTGTGCTGCTGACCGCACATTTTACAGGCGGCAATATAAAGAACTATTATGTAACGGTCATGAAAAAGTCGGAGGATGGCCCGGAACTGTTTGTGAATTATCCGGATCAGCATCCTGACGATGCGGAAGGCAATACGAGAGAGGTTTTCCTGACCGAGTATTTCGAGAATCGGCACGATATCCTGCTGGCCAATATCGGCAGCGAGGAAATTACAGATCTGGATGTAAAGCTTGTTGATGCGAAAAATGTAATTCTGGACGATTACTGGACGATCGGCGGCGATCACCGGACCTTAAAAGCGGTAGACATGTACTATAGTTCCGATTACGGGAAAGCGGACAATCTGGCCAAGATTCGTCTTCTTCCCGATCCGAACAGCAAAGGTGGGGAGATCAGCGGGACACTGGTTATTTCGGGAGCGGGCAAGACGGTCGAGATCAATCTGACCGGTTATGCAGGCAATCCGATCATTGTGACGGACGCGCTTGACGACGCGGTGAAGTACGTTCCGTATTCCTACCTTGTCATGACGGACAATATGTACGATTGGAACAAAGTTACATTCGAGGTGGAGAGCGGGAAACTGCCGGAAGGCGTACGAATGTACGAGACAACCGGCGAGATTTATGGGGTGCCTAAGGAGACCGGAGAGTTCCCGGTGACGATTACGGCCAGCTATCAGCGGAGCAACGTAGCCGACGACGGTTTCAGCGTGGCGCAGTTCTCGCCTTCCAGAAAGCAATTAACGCTGACGGTGAAGGACAATACGAACGAGAATGTTTACAAAGAGACGGATACTGGATATGCGCTGGAGGAGCACATCGGTCAGGATATGGGAGGGTATGACTTCTATCTGGTGGCTCCCAGCGACCAGCTTTTTGTCTCGGCCGGTGTGATGGAAGAGTTTACCGGAAAGGTATTCCTGAATGGCGAACTGCTGACTGAGGGAGCAGATTACACAGTAGAGAGCGGCAGTACAAGAATTACGGTTCGCAGTCAGACCTTCGCCAGTAAAGCTAAGAAGGACGGAACGGTCAACACGATTGCCGCCGAGTTCCGTAGGAAAGGCGCAGACGGAACCGTTAATGCTGGTAAGGGTACGGATTCCATACAGGAGATGAGGGAAACTTCTCAGAACTTCCGAATGGGACAGACTGGGGGCGGCAATTCTGGTTCCGAATCCAGCTCTTCTGGAAGTTCAGAGAGTGAATCGACATCTTCTGCCGTTAAGGATAGCAATTGGACGCATGACGTCAATGGTTGGAAACATAAGCTGGATAATGGTGCGTGGGCAGTAAACTGTTGGCAGCAACTGACCTATAAGGGGCAGACTGATTGGTATTATTTCGGATCGGACGGCTATATGCTGACAGGGTGGATTACAGACGCGGACGGCAGGAGATACTATCTGACGAAAGCCGGAGAGGGAACCGAGGGCGCGATGGCTATCGGCTGGCGCATGATTGACGGAAAGTGGTATTATTTTAACACAGCTGCAGGAGGCGTGGAAGGTTCTCTGGTAGATGTTGGCTGGCATTATCTGGAGTATAATCGTGTCAATGATTGGTACTATTTTGATGAGAGCCGCGCCATGGCAACCGGTTGGATCACGTACGATGGCCGCAGATATTATCTGAATCCCGTGTCTGATGGCTTTAAGGGAAAGATGTTGACTGGTTGGCAGTCCATCAGTGGCCGCATGTATTATTTCAATGAAATTTCCGATGGAACAAAGGGTGCGATGCTGACCAATACAATGGTTGGTGCATACCGTGTGGGCCGGGACGGAGCCCGCGTAGAATAGAAAACGGATCGATAAGGATAGAAAAGCCTGACGGTGAACCTGGTTTAAGACATCGTCAGGCTTTTGCTATTTCCATGTGAACAGGCCTATGCGTTGGTTTTATCATTTTGTTATATTGACAACCTGGCAGGCTTTGCGTATACTAAGTACGAAAATCATGGTATTATAACGAGAAAAGCGCCGATGACGCTTGCGTCAATCGGTATTTGATGAGTATCTCCATCGAGACGTTCGTCGAGATGGTATTATGGCAATGGATACCAATGTCCAGATAGTCTTACTAAAGACAGAGGACAGAGAGAAGGAAATAGAAATGTTTTTTCACAATGATCCACTGATACATACACACCGCCGTCCCCACCCGGTAACCGAGGAGGGGACGGCTTACTTATTCTCCAACCGGGACCTGGCCCGGCTCATCGGGCCGCTGATCATCGAGCAGATCCTGGCTGTAACCGTAGGCATGATGGATACGATGATGGTATCCAGCGCCGGCGAGGCGGCGACATCCGGCGTGTCCCTGGTGGACATGATCAGCAACCTGATCATCAATATCTTCGCGGCCGTCGCCACCGGCGGCGCGGTGGTCACGTCCCATCATCTGGGGAGAAAGGATGAGCGGGAGGCCAGACGGTCTGCCGGGCAGCTGCTGGTGATTACAGCTCTGATTGCGGTACTGATCATGGTATTTGCGATCGTGTGCCGGCGGCCGCTTATGAATACGCTCTACCGGGGCATCGAGGAGGATGTAATGCGCAACGCCCTGATCTATCTGGTGATCTCGGCGCTGTCCTATCCGTTCCTGGCGGTGTACAATTCCTGCGCGGCGCTGTTCCGTTCCATGGGCAATTCCCGAATCTCCATGCAGGTGTCCATCGTGATGAACCTGATCAATGTGGCCGGCAACGCCTGGTTCATCTTCGGCATGGGCTGGGGTGTGGCAGGTGCGGCGCTGGCGACGCTGATCTCCAGGATCGTGGCCTGCGTGGTGCTGTTCGTGCGGCTGCATAACCCGCGGCTTGAGGTGTATTTGGAGCGCGGGTGGATCCGCTGGGACGGCGCGACGATCCGCCGGATCCTGCACATCGGGATCCCTAATGGTGTGGAGAACAGCATTTTCCAGCTCGGGCGCGTGCTGGTGGTCAGCATCATTGCCACCTTCGGTACCGTGCAGATCGCGGCCAACGCGGTGGCCAATAATTTCGACGGCATGGGCGTGCTGCCGGGACAGGCCATGAACCTCGCGATGATCACGGTCATCGGACAGTGCGTAGGCGCCGGGGACTATGACCAGGCGGACTATTACGCGAAGAAAATGATGAAGATCACCTATCTGATCAACAGCCTGACCTGCGCGGCGGTCATTCTGACCCTGCCGCTGACGCTGCAGCTTTACAACCTGTCCTATGAGACGCTTCGGCTGTCGTTTTTCCTGATCCTGATCCATGACGGATTCGCGATCCTCATGTGGCCGTCGGCGTTCACGCTGGCGAACGTCCTGCGCGCCTCCGGCGACGTGCGGTTCCCGATGGTGGTGTCCATCGCGTCGATGATCATTTTCCGCATCGGCTTAAGCTATGTGAT
>CANREE010000042.1 GCA_947629545.1 uncultured Lachnospiraceae bacterium
ACAAGGTGGCTCCGTCAGTCCGGACAAGTGGCTCTCGCCACACCGGACAGGCGGCTCCGCCGCACCGTATTATTCAATTAATTAAGAGGTTGGTGTGAATGGTATTGAATATGCTTAAGAAAACATTTTATCAATTCTTTGAAGGCATTATAAAATTATTCGATTTTATCTTTTCTTTTTTTACTAACAGTCATATATCAAATATAATGCGTCATGTTTGTATGGCAGTAGAGTCAGAAAATTTATATGCTGCTTATTATATAAAACCGAAAGACACGGTGGAAATACCGATTCTTGATGGATTGAATCAATCTCACAGTTTTGCAATTATACTGCAGGGTCCAGTTTGCACAAAGGATAATATGACATTAAATTCAATCCGGTTTTATAAGAAAGCGTATCCATATGCTACGATTATTGTTTCAACATGGAGTGACGAATCGGAGGAGGAAATAAATAGGCTTGCAAAACAGGGAGCAATAGTTGTCAAGAGTGAAAAACCGTCAAACGCTGGAGTTCTAAACATAAATTATCAGCTTGTGAATTCTCTTGCGGGTGTAAAAAAGGCAAAAGAATTGGGATGCAAGTTCGCTGTTAAAACAAGATCAGATCAGAGGATATGTAAGCCATATATTTTTGATTCTATGTTATCCACGTTACAGTTGTTTCCAGGTGGAGATAATCAGAAAGGGCGAGTGGTTGTTTTAGGCGAGTGCGGAGGGGGCATGTTTATTCCGTTTCATTCATGCGATTTTCTATATCTAGGATATACAGATGACTTGGTTTGTCTGTTTTCGGCGCCTCTTGATCAGCGACATGATGCAGAAGATTGGCGCAAGATTGCAGGCTCATTAACAAGGTGTCAGAATTATGAGAAAATGATTGCGCCGGAAATTTACATTTTAAAGCATTATTGCATCGATGTTTTAAAAATTAAATGCGAAGGCACAGTTGAATCGTATTGGTATGTGGTCAAGAATTATCTCATATGTTATGGAATGAAAGACATCGATTTGATGTGGAACAAATATGATTTGCTTTGTAATCTTAATTTTTATTCGTCGGCTTATGATGGAGAGCGAGATTCATCTGAGAGACTTCAAACAATGTGTTTCGATTTTTTTAATTGGTTGAACTTATATATGGGTAACATCATATATGACAAACGTTATGAGGAATATGCAAATGTTACACTGTTACCAACGAACGAAAACAAAAAGAGTCATTGATCAGTATCACCAATGGCCGCTTCCTTTGAAAGCCTCTGTGTGGTTTACAGCTAGCTTGTTTTTACAGAAGGGCATTAGCCTTCTGACGAGCCCGGTTGCCGCCCGCATTCTACCTACAGAAGAATATGGATGTGTTAATTTATTTATCTCTTGGGAAAGTATTTTTATGATTCTTGTGACATTATCATCAGATCATGCTATATTGAAACTGTGTGTCAAATATGAGGATAAAGATAAGATTTTATCGAGCCTAATGGGATATAACATTTTTATTGCAGCAATATGGGGTGGCATATTGTTCTTTTTATCACATTTTATTTTGAGTATAACTGGATTGTCCCGTACCCTTGCGATATGTCTGTTTTTTTACTGCCTGTTTTCAATGCAAATCATCTGTTGGAGTTACGTTAGGCAATATGAATATGTATATAAAACTGTAGTATTTGAAACAATATTATGTACTTTTTGTTCTTCTTTTGGATCTCTTGGGGCTTTATTTTTTATAAGTAAAACTGCGGAGACGAAAATAATATTTCAAATAATACCTTTGGTTATCATAGGATTTGTCATAATGATCAATGCTTTTTGCTCAGGGCAAACTTTTTATGATGCGAATGTTTGGAAATTTACCCTGTTTTTTTGTGTTCCTTTGATTCCTCATTTTTTTTCAGAGAGGATTTTAATGAATTCTGATCGGATAATGATTGATAGGATGTGTGGTACTTCAAGTGTTGCGATTTATAGTGTTGCATATTCGGTAGGAACTCTCATTACACTGTTGACTAGTGCAATTAATGCTGCATTTGCACCGTATCAATTCCAAAAAATAAAAGCTGGGGAATATCAGAAACTAGCACGAAATACGGATTATATAATTGGATTTGTGGCCATTTGTTTATGTGGTATTATGCTTTTTGCGCATGAGATTATCTGGTTTTTTGGTGGAGAAAAATACTTAGAAAGTGTTTCGATAGTCATACCTATCAGTCTTGGCTTGTTTTTTAATTACATGTTTCAATTATTCGGGAGAGTACAGGAGTATTTTGAACAAAGATATACAATCGTTATTGCATCAATAAGCTGCGCAGTATTGAATGTAGTTCTTAATTTCTTTTTTATCCAACGATGTGGATATCAAGCGGCTGCATACACGACATTTTTTTGTTATTTCACGTTTTGCTTCTTGCATTATATCTTTTATAAAATGGCATGCAAAAGATATATTGGTCATGAAATATATGATATAAAAAATCTTGTTATAATTTCAGTAGCTTTGATTACAGCTTCAATAGGAATTTATTTTATTAACCGCTTTTTATATCTAAAGTATATACTTCTTGTATCCATGATCATTTTAGTAGTCAGAGTGAAGGATAAGATAGTCTCTTTTGTAAAAGTGATCTTGGAAAAGGAGTAGGAGATATGGATTTAGACAATAAAGAGATGATACCTGATGAATGCGATCATATTGATATCCAGAGCGAATAAGACTGCGGAGACAGAATACATCAAGAGTCTCTAGGAGATCGGAAGAAATTATTGAGAAAATCTACATGTCAAGTACTTTACTTTTATGGACGTAGAAAGTATGCGGCTATTGCTATGTTCAAAGTGAATATGGGTAGTTAGAGCTTATTGATGAAAATGGCTGAATAATTCATGAGTCTAGGAAGAAAATAGTGGAGATAGCTTGCACCGTTTTTATAATTTAGAAATGTCTTTTATAAGATATAGAACAGATGATTATTCATCGTATGTCGAGATATATAAAAGGTCAATATTTAACCTTTTATATTTAATTATAATTGAGAATCGTGAAGATTCTGTCGATGGAGGTGACAAGATGAACATTTTAGCACATCGCGGTTACTGGAATACAGAGATAGAACGGAATTCTCTGTTGGCATTGCGGATAGCACTGGAAAAAGGCTTTGGATTTGAATCTGATGTACGTGATTATAAAGGAAAGCTGGTCATCTCCCATAACATCGCCAATGAATCTTCCCCAGATGCCGAAGAAGTCTTTCGATGTCTTGCCGAGAATAAGGACAGATACTGCTTTGCGGTCAACATCAAAGCAGATGGCTTGAAGGGGCTCCTGATGGAATATATCACCCGTTACCAGATCACGAACTATTTCCTTTTCGATATGTCTGTCCCCCAGATGGTCGAGTTTGACGAAATGGGACTGCGCTGTTTCACCCGCCAGAGTGAGGTCGAACCGATACCCTGTATGTACGACCGGTCAGCAGGGATATGGATCGATGGTTTCTGGGGAACGTCATGGATCACGGAGGAACTGCTGAAAGGGCATATTGGGAATGGTAAGGAAGTCTGCATTGTCTCGCCCGATCTGCACGGCGATGATGCCTTGCTATTTACTGGTGAGCATTGCCTTGATCATCCGCTGCCGTGGAATATGAAGAGTTATGCTTATATTGATCGAGCATTGGGACCATTAATTCGTATGAAAGCTGATTGCCAGCCTGGTGTTGAAAGATACCTGAGAAAGTATGAAAAGAATGATAAGTTAAGTTTAAGCTGTTTGAATGCATGTTTTACAGCTAATGAATGGAGCAGAAAATATATTATTGATAATTATGGTTTACCGAAAGAAAAGATCATTAACGTTGGAATTGGCATAAATGTACCATTATATCTAGGAGAAAAAGATTATAGCAATCCTGATATTCTTATTGTATTGCGAAAAGGGACAGAAAAATACAAAGGATTAGATTTATTGCTTGAGGCTTTCAAACTTGCTCAGAAGCGAATGCCTGATCTGACTTTGCATGTCGTGGGAACAGATTATGAAAAGGTGTCTGGAGTAAAATACTATTATAATCGGCCTCGGAGTGTAACGATAGATTTATTCAAGAAGTGTTCATTATATGCGATGCCTGCGATATTGGAACCTATGGGAATTACATATTTGGAGGCATTGGCTAACAAAACACCGATACTGGGGTTAAATAGATTTGCTTTTCCAGAATTATGTGGATATGGAAAGTATGGTTTCATTGTACCAGTTGCAACACCTGAGAGTGTATCCGAACAGATTGTAAAGGCATTTTCCAATCCAAATAAATTAGAAAAAATGGGTCTTGAAGGGCAACAGATGGTTATGAAGAGATATAGTTGGAGTAAGGTGGCAGATAAGATGCTGAAAACTATGATGGAGGATATGGTTGAGGTCTGAAGCGGAGCAATATCCGAGTATCAAAAGCAGTAATTTGTCAAGAGGAGATACTTATCAATTTTAAGGGGTTTTGTTATTATGAAGGAATACAAGTGGAACATGAGACAGGAGGTTGCTTAATGAATGTATTGATTCCCTCCGCAAAACTGGTGCCGGAGGAATTACAGAGGATTGGCAAGTTGCCGCCGATTATTTATCCGATGAATGAGGGTATTGTATTTGATTATCTGTTTAAACAATATGCGGATAGAACAGAAAAAATGGTGATTGTCTGCTATGAGAATGCAGATAAGGTACACCGACGGCTGAAACCGTACAGCGGAAACCATGTCCAGGTTTTGGACCTGCCGGAACTGCAGGATCTTGGGCATACGGTATACTACGGTCTGCAGCAGATAGACGGTTCTGTAATCATCAACTTTGCTGATACTTTGGTAATGGATAGTATCTATGATTTTAAAGAGGACTGTTTTTTTTATTCGGAATCTGCCCCATCGGATACATGGTCATTCTTTGAGGAACAAGGTGGAATATTGACCGGAATCTACGATAAGACCAATGCATGGATGAAAAATACACGTAAATTGTTTGTGGGTGTGTTCCAGATCATGGACTCCGTGTTGTTCCGTCAATGTTTAGAATCAGCCTTCAATGAGGAAGAACTCGGAATGAGTTCTTTTTATTTTGCACTGAAACTATACAGTCAGACGAGACCTTTAAAAGCAATACGTACAGATAACTGGTTCGATATTGGCCACGCGGATCGCTACTTCCATTCAAAGGTTGAGGTTCAGGCGCGGGAATTCAACCATATTCGGATTGATCAGAAAAGGGGGATCTTAAGAAAGACCAGCGATGACCGGGAGAAATTCATTGGGGAAGTTCTGTGGTATCTGAAACTTCCGGCGGATATCGAGTACGTCCGGCCGAGGATATTTACATATTCAACGAAGTATATGGATCCTTTCATTGAGATGGAGTATTATTCCTACCATACATTGCATGAACTTTTTCTGTATGGCGATATCGCAGCATGGCAGTGGCAGGATATTTTCGAACGGATCCGTTTTATCCTGAAGGATTTCCGCAGATATCGGGTAGAGGGGGACGGAATTAAGCGATCGCTCGAGGATGTATATCTGCATAAGACGTTGAAGCGACTGGAGCGGCTTTCGGAGGATGCCTCGTTCAGGGCGTTCTTTACAAACTCTATGTGGATAAACGGAATAGAATATCGATCCTTGGATGAGATTTGCGGAATCCTGAAGAGTAAGATCCCCTCATTTTTGTATGATGTTGATTCATTCTGTATTATCCATGGTGATCTGTGCTTTGCCAATATCATGGTGGACAGTAATTTTCAGTTCATAAAGGTCATTGACCCGCGCGGAAAATTTGGCGAGTATGACATTTACGGGGATCCGCGGTATGAACTGGCAAAACTATTCCACAGCGTGGAAGGAAAGTATGATTATATCATCCAGGATCTGATGAATGTGGAGTGTGAGCCGGAGAGGGCGATTCTTAATTACAGGATTTATGAACGACAGAGGAATTTTGATCTTTTGGAGATATTCAGGCAGGTATTCCGGGATGAGATCGGCGATGATCTGAAGAGGATAGAGCTGATCGAGGCACTTCTGTTTTTGAGTATGATCCCGCTGCACGGGGAGAGCCGGAAGCATCAATATGCGATGCTGGGAACAGGAATCGAGATATTGGCGAGAGTAATAGACATCGAAGTACAGAAAGCCGAGGCAAATACATGACGTCCCGGCGAGGAGAAAGGGATATGGCAGATGTATAGCGGATATTCGTTTGTATGTGACATCGACGGGACACTGTGCCCGATTAAGAAGAAAGATGAACGGTACGAGGATCTGGTCCCTTATCTGGATATGGTCGGGAAACTGAGGTATTACCAGGACAATGGTGCAAAGATCATTCTGTTCACTTCCCGGAACATGAATTCCTATGGTGGAAATATCGGGCTGATCAACAAGAACACAGCAAAGATCCTTCTGGCATGGCTCGAGAAATGGGATATTCCCTATGATGAGATCATTTATGGGAAACCATGGCCCGGAAAAAGGGGATTTTATGTGGATGACCGAACCGTGAGACCGGATGAGTTCCTGGCGCATCCTGTAGAGGAACTGGACGAAATATGTGAGAAAGCCCGGATGGATTTGAAATGAGGTGACAAGTAGTGGAAAAGCAAATAACAGTTGTTATTACTATGGCGGGATTGGGAAGCAGGTTCCGGGAAGCCGGGTACCAGGTGCCAAAATACATGATAGAAGCGAAGGGAAAGACATTGTTCGAGTGGTCAATGGACAGTCTTCTGGATTATAATACGCATGTATCAAAGTATGTCTTTGTGGTACGCAAGGAGGACGGTTCTGCCGGATTTATCCGTGAGAAATGCAGGCAGTATGGTCTGGAGGAAGTGGATATTGTTGAAATCGACCATCTGACGGATGGGCAGGCGACGACCTGTATGCTGGCGATACCGTACTGTGAAAAGGATGGGCCGATACTTGTATATAACATTGATACCTATGTGGAGCCATACGAAATGAAATACGCGGATATTTCAGGGGATGGGCACATTCCCTGTTTCCATGCGCAGGGCGACCATTGGAGTTTTGTAAGGCTGGATGATACGGGAAACGCTGTTGAAGTGCGGGAAAAGAATCGGATATCGGATAACTGCACATTGGGGGCGTATTACTTTTCTTCAGCAGGATTGTACAGGAAGTTGTATGAGGAATATTATTCGGATGGCAGCAGGATGGAGAAGAGCGAGAAGTATATAGCGCCAATGTATAATTACATGATTGAAAAAGGCATGAAGGTGACGATCAGTATTGTGCAGGCAGAGAAGGTGCATGTTTTGGGAACGCCGGAGGAATTGTGGAGATTTATAGAAGAATGAAAAGGAAATTGCAGTCGGGTTTTATTAGTAAACGAAAGGATATACCATCCGGTGGAAAGGATAAAATAGATGCTGTTCAATTCTTTTGAATTCCTTATCTTTTTTCCATTAGTCGTGCTGGCATATTTTGTGCTTCCGGCAAAGCTAAAGAATATATGGCTCCTGATTGCCAGCTATTATTTCTATATGTGCTGGAACGCGAAATATGTGCTTCTGCTGTTGTTTTCGACAGTGATCACCTATTGCGGCGGGATCCTGCTGGAATGGCTCAAGCATACGTCATACAGGGAAGAGAAAAAAGCGGCTTGCAAGAAAATGGTGCTGGCGGCCAGCATAATTCTAAATTTAGCAGTCCTGTTTTATTTTAAGTACACCAATTTCGGACTTAAAATAATGGAAAGTGTTCTGGCGCTGTTCCATATCCGGCTGCAGATCCCTACCTTTGATATTTTGCTGCCGGTGGGGATATCTTTTTATACATTCCAGGCGCTGGGGTACACGATAGACGTGTACCGCGATGACATTTACGCGGAAAGGAACTTTCTGAAATACGCGCTCTTTGTGTCCTTTTTTCCCCAGCTGGTGGCCGGGCCGATCGAACGGTCAAAAAATCTTCTGAAACAGCTTGCGGTTCCCGGAAAGTTCAGCTACAGTTCCGTCCGGTCCGGTCTTCTGCTGATGCTGTGGGGCTATTTCCTGAAGGTGGTGATCAGTGACAGGTGTGCGGTGCTGGTTAATACGGTATATGGGAATTACAATGCATATCAGGGATTCCAGCTGATCCTGGCAAGTGTCCTTTTCGCGTTTCAGATCTACTGCGATTTTATGGGATATTCGGTGATAGCAAAAGGGGCGGCTGAAGTTCTGGGATATAAGCTGATGGACAATTTTTCCCGGCCCTATCTGGCAGGATCGATCAGGGAGTTCTGGCGCAGATGGCATATTTCTCTCAGCACATGGCTGAGGGATTATCTTTATATACCGCTCGGAGGCAGCAGGGGATCGCGGCTGAAGAAATACCGGAACCTTATGGCGACATTTCTTGTGAGCGGTCTCTGGCATGGAGCGGATATGACGTTTGTGGTATGGGGGGGTATTCACGGTTTCTATCAAATTGCGGAAGATACCGTTGGCTCGGTGTTGAAAAGGCTCTGTAAGATCATTCATACAAATACAGAAACCTTCTCATGGAAACTATTTGGCATTCTGGGGAATTTCATTTTAGTGGATATTGCGTGGGTGTTTTTCAGGGCCGATACAGTTCATGCGGCGCTACGGATATTGTCACGGGCAGCGGATATCTCAAACATCGGCCTTCTCTTAAACGGCGGCTTGTACCAGCTGGGATTGAATGAGAGAAATATGATGATCCTGTTTATCGGTCTTTTAGCCCTGCTTATTTCAGGGCTGATGGCGGAAAAGGGGATCAATGTCCCTGCATGGCTTTCGGGACAGAATATTGTATTCCGGTATATTCTGTATTGGGGGGCCCTCGTGTTGATTATTTTTTCTTTGGATATCACGGGACAGGAATTTATTTATTTTCAATTCTGAAAGAGGACCAGCAGGATGAAGCAGATCGTTAAACTAATTATAAAATGCGGCTGTGTTATGCTGCCGCTTTTGGTCGTATGCATGTATATACGGAGCCATCCTCTGGCATTTATGGATAACGAGGCGCCGCATTATCTTTGGAACAAAATCAAAACGAATACCGCAGGCGGACAAACTTATGATGTTCTTATTCTGGGGGATTCCGCGGCCAATGCCGCCTATATGCCGGAGGCGTTATCCGGGACAACGCTGAACCTGGCCCTTGGAGGAACCACCCCGGTTGAGAATTACTATACCCTGCAGGACTGGCTAGCGCATAACCCAGCCCCAAAGGCATGTTATATCAGTTTTCAGGATTCCCATCTGCAGAAGGAGGACTGCTTCTGGACAAGGACCATGTATTCGCACAGGTATACTCTCAGACAAAACCTGGAGATGCTGAAAAAGGCCATAGAATACAAAGAACCGTCAATCTTGACGGAGCATTATGTTCTTGATTTTATTTCCTATGAATTGTTCCTGCCGAATAAATATATTACCTCATTCATGAATGCCAGCTTTAACCAGAGGTATCAGGGAAACAGATCGGCGCAGCAGGCGGATGATTTATACGGGGGACGGTACATAGCCCGCGGGTTAAACGAATATGTTCCTTCCGGGGAGATCGTTAATGAAAAGTTCTATGTGAATCCCCTTTTTGATAGCTATTACCGGAAGATTCTGGAGCTGTGCTATGAGAACCAGATTCAGGTGCATATCATAAAATTACCATATCCGGATAATATGTCCTTCACGAAAGAATATACGGAAGAATTCAATTGCTATTTTGGAGAACTAAAAAAGGAGTATCCAGATATCAAGGTTGACAGGTTTCCGGTGTACCCGAAAGAGGTTTTTTCGGATAGTGTCCACATGAATACACGAGGTGCATTATCTTTCAGCATGGCACTGAAAGAAATGTACCCTGAGGATTTCGAGGGGAAGAGTGTAACTCCGGAGCAGACCATGGCGGTAAATGAGGAGATAAAGGCAGAGAACAAAATAGAATGGATCATCAAATTTATTATCGGCAGGCCATATACGGTGGTTATATGCGATAATACGGGAGAGCTACAGGAAATGTATAGCCTATTTGTACAAAACGGAATCTTGTCCTCAGTTGAACTGGTAAAGCTGGATGATGAAGAACTAAGGGAAGTAGGAGATTTTTATCGTATTTCGGGGAATGGCAGTCATAGTGCAGACTTCTCGATCTTTGAAGAAGAAGGCAGGCCGATGTTCCAAATGCAGGGGCAAGATGCAACATCGTGGGATGTAGCAGAAAATATGTTGGGGCTGATGGTTATAGATAATGCTAACAGATCCATTGTATGTCAAAAGAAGTTTAGATATGTGGATGCTGCGCTTGTGGTCAGCAACTAAAAATGTGATCAAACAGTTTTTGGAGGATACGGATGAACATGTGCGGATGAGCGAAGCCAGCACCCATTATGGGAAGGGATGGCGAGTATGAGAATTGCGAATATTTAGGAAAACTTAAATTACTTTTAGCAGCGATGCAGAATTTTTTGTTAATTTGGATAATACAATAACTTTTCCGAGAGTGTCGCAAAATCATCAGAAATAAATGATTGAGCGATCTCTCCGTTCATAACTGGGAGCATACAGGTGACTTTTGGTTCGATCCTCTCGGAGCAGAAATCTTTGAAATTCATAGTCATTTTTCGGGATCCCAAATGCTCCCTTCACTTGGATCGACTGGTTCATCCGGTGCCGGATCCCTTTTTCACTTTGGATGTTTTCATAGGATTCCTGCCGCTTCTCCAAAGCTTTTGGATACATGCAGCTGGATGAAAGCCATCTCATTTGACAGGGATTGGAAATACGTATCTTTGTCCTGTAGATTTCGAGAGATATTCAGATCAGAGCGTCGCAGGCCAGCAGGCGGTATCCTTTATAAGCCTTCTGGCAGGGAATACACTCATTAAATTCGTGGAAAAAGAAACCGAGTGTATCCAGAAGCATTTTTCTCTCTGCTAGCTGAAGGTGATGGCAGAAACAGAGGGAGCATTCGCAGAAAAACGGACTCCAGTAATTCTTTACTGATGGGAGCGCTTTCCGTGGACAGGAGAAACCGGATAGTGGATAAGCAGTCCTTTTTCGGTGCTTGGTGAAATTGGAACGGGGATTTTAGAAAACAGCCAGGAGATATTTTCCATCTCATTGATCAGAGTCAGCAGCTTTTCTTTTACGTTTTTTCAAATATCATACGTTATCTCCCCAAATGTATATCATTCAAGAGGTTTTGCCATGAAATTTATGAGTTTTGTCAAGTGTTTTTATTGCTAAAATCACAAAAAGGGTTAAAAATAAGCAGGACATTTCCTCTTGACCTTTTCCACAAACCGATTCATAATAAAGGGCGGAAGCTGCCGGGGTTATGTGACGGATGACAGGTTGTTCGCCTTTGACGATAAACCGGATGGAGACCCGGATGGGGAACCTGATAGCGGAGGAGCAGATCCGATTTACCCCGCTCTGAAAAGTAAAAGGGAGAGGTTACGATGAGAAGACATTTGATGTGCGGAATTTGTGCATTGGCCATGGCGGCGCTCATGGCGATCGATACGCCGGCTGCGGGGCGGCTGTACCGCGGGCCGGAGGGGGAGATCTATGAGCAGTCCTTTGATGTGGACCGTTTTGTATTGCCGGAGGACGCTGCGGTTCTCGTGGTTGTTGAGGGAACCTTTGGCACGGAGTGCAAGGTTCATGCTTATGAGAAGACGGAGGAAGGCTGGATCAGGCGTTTTGTGACAGACGGCTGGCTGGGATATGGCGGGTTAAGCAATAATCGGATCATGGGGGACAAAACGACGCCCATTGGCCTTTTTCAGATGAATACGCCGTTTGGGCAGGAGAAGCCGGCGGAGGGATTCCCGAAGAATTATCTTCAGGTAGACGAGGCTTATGTGTGGGATGAAGAAACCAATACGCTGTGCAGGGATCTGACAAAGAGCGGAGAGCGGGTCGGCACGGCGGCCTATCTTCCCCAGTATGTCTATGTTTTGGACATGGGGTATAATAAAAACGCCGTGAAAGATAAGGGTTCCGCCCTCTTTATCCACTGTAAGGAGGAGAAGGAAGACGGAACCATGGGCTGCGTGGCCATTGAGAAGGCGCGGATGATCGATATCATGCGGCTGTACGGAACTTATGGAGATGGGAAATGTTATATTGCCCTTGCTCCGTTTGGGACCTTTGATCTGGTCTATCAGAGCTACGGAAGCAATAACGGACTTTCGCCGGAAGGCTATTTCAATGCGAACAGCCGGCCGAAAGGTCCGCTTGGACCGCTTGGACCGCTGGGCTGATAAAGACAGGCGGGGAAGAATGCATATGGAGGTCGTAAAATACGGCCTCTTTGCATAGGAATGAAAAAAACGGATGTCTTTTTATGGAAATCTATGTGGTGCGTCCCGGCGATACGGTGGATTCGATCGCCGCGGGCACCGGCGCTGATCTGGAGTGGCTTCTTTACGTTAATCAGTTAGAATATCCTTACCGGCTTGCCGTCGGGCAGGCCCTTCTTTTATCTTCCGGACAGGGAATCGGCCATGCGGCCCAGGTTGGGGAGGATCATCTCCTTCCGCCGGCCATTTCCGCTGGATATGCGTATCCGTATATCTCAGAATGGGTATTGGAAGAGACGCTTCCGTATCTGACGGAGCTGAATCTGTTTTCCTATGGATTTACGGCGGACGGGGAGCTGATTGCTCCGCCGCAGGATGATACATGGATGGTGCGGGCGGCAGCCGGCCGCGGCGTAAAACCGGTATTGACGCTGACGCCGCTGGGAGCGGACGGCCATTTCAACAATCATCTGGTGAGCGCCCTTGTAAATGACCGCGGCATACAGCTTAAGCTGCTGCGAAGTCTGGTCGGCGTACTGGCGGAGAAGGGCTATGCGGGAGTCAATATTGATTTCGAATATGTGATGGCGCAGGACCGGGATGCTTTCACGGCTTTTGTGGCGCGCGCGACGGAGCTTTTGAACCTGTTTGAGTATGAAGTCAGCGTTGCGCTGGTGCCGAAGACGTCGGACCGTCAGCCGGGACTTCTGTATGAGGGAATGGACTATGCGGGGCTGGGAGCGGCGTCGGACCGGGTACTTCTGATGACGTATGAATGGGGGTTTAAATACGGGCCCAATATGGCGGTTGCCCCGATCAATCAGGTCCGCCGCGTCGTGGAATACGCGCTGAGCCGGATCCCGGCGGAGAAGATTCTTCTGGGTATTCCGAATTACGGCTATGACTGGCCGCTGCCGTTCGTCAGAGGTACCACGGAGGCGGAGACGATCGGAAATGTGCAGGCGGTTCAAAGGGCAGTTCAGCACGGTACGGAAATTTATTATGATGAGACGGGCCAGTCGCCGTATTTTCATTACTGGCAGTACGGCGTGTGCCAGGAGGTCTGGTTTGAGGACGTGAGGAGCTACGACGCGAAATTCCGTCTGGTGGAAGAGTTTGGTCTGCGCGGTATTTTCCTGTGGCAGCTGATGCGGCTGTTTCGGGGCGGATTGGAGTTGTTTAAGAGTTATTTTTGGTGACAGCGGATTTGGTAATATAGTATTTTTTGCAGTTCCTGCTTGCCAAATCCTTCGGAAACGATTATGATAGAGATACTTCATTTGCAGCGGCATAAGCCGGAGGAACCGGCGGACTGCCGCATTATTACGGATAGCGGGAGGAGAGCGTACTGTGAAGAGTAATCTTACCAGGCAGCAGGCGTATGATCTGCTGCGGAAATACAATCAGGAGTCGTTTCATATCCAACATGCGCTGACGGTGGAGGCCGTGATGCGGTGGTTCGCTCAGGATCTGGGCTATGGGGACGACGAGGAGTTCTGGGGGCAGGTGGGTCTGCTTCATGATATCGATTTTGAACTTTATCCGGAGCAGCATTGCGTGAAAGCGCCGGAACTTTTGCGTGACGGCGGAGTCGGAGAGGATATGATCCACGCCATCGTAAGCCACGGCTATGGGATCTGCTGCGATGTGGAGCCGGTACACCAGATGGAGAAAGTGCTGTTTGCTGCGGATGAACTGACGGGGCTGATCGGGGCCGCGGTGAAGATGCGGCCATCGAAGAGCGCTTCGGATCTGGAGGTTTCAAGCCTTAAGAAGAAGTTCAAGGACAAGCGGTTCGCGGCCGGCTGTTCCCGCGATGTGATCCAGACGGGAGCCGACAGGCTGGGCTGGACGCTGGAGGAACTGATGGAGAAGACGATTCTGGCTATGCGTTCCTGCGAGGCGCAGATCCAGGAGGAGATGGAACGGTTGTAAACAGCCGGAAATAGCGAAAGAAGTTACAGGGGGACATTACAGCGGGAAGCGGCGGTCATGCCGAAGGCCCGGCTGTGGGTCCCCCATTTTTATTTCTGTTGCGGCGTTTAGAATCCGGGCGGAACAGTCTTGACAGAAAGCCGCTCCTGGGGTATGATTTTCAGGGCAATTATGCCTGACTGCGATCGAGAAAAGAGGAAGACAAGGATTATGAAAAAGGTTGTGAAATTCGGCGGCAGTTCCTTAGCCAGCGCGAAACAGTTTAAGAAGGCGGCGGATATCGTCAAAGCGGAGAAGTCGAGAAGATATGTGGTTCCGTCTGCGCCGGGCAAGCGTAAGGACGGCGACGAGAAGGTGACGGATCTTCTTTATCAGTGCTATGATATTGCGTCGGAGGGCGGCGCTTATAATAAGGTTTTCAGTAAGATCAAGGAACGGTTCGCGGAGATCATCGACGGACTGGAACTGAATCTGAATCTGGCCTATGAATTTGACCGGATCGAGGAAAATTTCGTGAAGAAAGCGGGACGGGATTATGCCGCTTCCCGTGGGGAATATCTGAACGGCCTGATCATGGCCGCCTGTCTGGGCTATGAGTTTATCGATGCGGCGGAGGTGGTGTTCTTCGACGAGAAGGGCGTCTTTGATGCGGATAAGACCAATAAAGAGCTCGGCGAAAGGCTGGAGCATACGGAGCGGGCGGTGATTCCCGGCTTCTACGGTTCCATGCCGGACGGGCGCGTGAAGACATTTTCCAGAGGCGGCTCCGATGTCACGGGTTCCATCGTGGCGCGGGCGGTTCAGGCGGATCTCTATGAGAACTGGACGGATGTGTCCGGATTCCTGGTGGCGGATCCCCACATTGTACCGAATCCGGAAGTGATCGACGTCATTACCTACAGCGAGCTGCGGGAGCTCTCCTACATGGGCGCCAGCGTTCTCCACGAGGACGCCATTTTCCCGGTAAGGAGAGAGGGCATTCCGATCCATATCCGCAATACCAACCGGCCCAAGGACAAGGGAACGCTGATCGTGGAAAGCACCTGCCGCAAACCGCGTTATGTAATCACCGGCATCGCGGGCAAGCGCGGCTTCTGCTCCGTGACTGTGGAGAAGGCCATGATGAACTCGGAGGTGGGCTTCTGCCGGAAGGTGCTGTCTGTTTTTGAAAAATATGGTATTTCCATCGAACATATGCCATCCGGTATCGATACGATGACGATTTTCGTGCATCAGTCGGAATTTGAGGAATATGAACAGTCGGTCATCGCGGGCATCCACCGGGCGGTGGAGCCGGATTTCGTGGAGATGGAATCGGATCTGGCGCTGATTGCGGTCGTGGGACGCGGCATGAAGGCGGCGCGGGGAACCGCGGGACGGATCTTCTCGGCGCTTGCGCATGCGCGGATCAATGTGAAAATGATCGATCAGGGTTCCAGCGAGCGCAATATCATTATCGGCGTGAAGGACGCGGATTTTGAGGCGGCGATCAAGGCGATCTATGATATCTTTGTGACGATGGAGCTGTAGGACAATCTGTTTGGCGGAAGTGGTTGGCCGGACAGCGGGAAGCAGATGAAGTCGGTAATGACAGAACCTGTCATGAAAGTCTTGCGTCAGACGGTCAGAAGAATAAGAGCAGCAGAGAAGATTGGAAATGTTCAGATCGGAAAGGCGAAGCAGACTGTCTCAGGCCGGGCGTCGGTTACGGACGAAGAAGGAACAGTCAGGTTTATCTGGCATCAGAAAAGAGAAAGAGGGGAATATCGCATGGGACATCTGACAGCGCGGGACGCGTATCGGAACTTAAGCGACCGGATCAACTGGTTCACCCAGGGAGCGCCGCAGTCGGAGACGCTCTATAAGATCCTGCAGGTGTTGTTTACCGAGAAGGAAGCCAAATGGATGGCCCTTCTGCCGGTGCGCCCGTTCAACTTAAAAAGGGCGGCGCGTGTCTGGAACACCACGGAAGCCAAGGCGGAGAAAGTGCTGGATCATCTGTGTGAGAAGGCCCTTCTGGTGGATTCCTGGCACAACGGTGAGCGTCAGTTCGTGATGCCGCCGCCGATGGCCGGTTTCATCGAGTTCGCGCTGATGCGGACCCGGGGCGATATCGACCAGAAGTATTTAAGCGAGCTTTACTACCAGTATATGAATGTGGAAGAGGACTTTATCAAGGACCTGTTCTTCGTCACTGAGACGAAGCTGGGCCGCGTCTTCGTCCAGGAGCCGGTGCTTCTGAATGATAAGGCCAACCATATTCTGGATTACGAGCGCGCGACGCATATCGTGGAGGAAGCAGAGTACATCGGAATCGGACTTTGCTACTGCCGTCACCGGATGTACCATGTCGGCCATCCCTGCGAGATCAACGCGCCCTGGGACGTCTGCATGACGTTCGACAATGTGGCCCGTTCTCTGGCGGAACACGGCGACTACTGCAAGCTGGTCTCCAAGGAAGAGGCCATGGACGCGTTGGAGCGTTCCTATGCGGCGAATCTCGTGCAGATCGGTGAAAATGTGCGCGAGCACCCGGCGTTTATCTGCAACTGCTGCGGCTGCTGCTGCGAGGCCCTGCAGGCGGCCCGGAAGTTCAGCCCGATGCAGCCGGTGGCCACGACCAACTATATCCCGGAGCCGTCTTATGACAAATGCGTCGGCTGCGGCAAGTGCGCGAAGGTCTGCCCGGTTCTGGCTATTTCCATGGAGGCGGACGAGAACGGGAAAAAGCATCCGGTGATCAATAAGGAGATCTGTTTAGGCTGCGGCGTCTGCGCGAGAAACTGCGGCCCGAAGGCCATCGAGATGCAGCGCAGGCCCATTCAGGTGATCACGCCGGTCAACAGCACGCATCGTTTCGTACTGCAGGCTATTGAGAAGGGAACGCTGCAGAACCTGATTTTCGACAATGAAGCCTTTGCCAACCACAGGGCGATGGCGGCGGTATTCGGCACGATCCTCAAGCTCCCGCCGATGAAGCAGGCGCTGGCCAGCAAGCAGTTAAAGTCCATCTATCTGGATAAGATTCTGTCGGTCAACGCGAAGCATAAGCAGGAGGAGATGGACCGCAGGATTGCCGAGAGGAAGGCCGGCGCGACGGATCAGGAGGAAACGACGGTCTGATGGAGTGATTCGTTGCAGCTGTTTACGTGTAAGAATCCCGGCTGGGTGTTTGCCGCTACGCTACATGTAAGAATCCTGGCGGGGCGTTTGCCGCAGAGGGAAAGAAGTACGGATGTGATTAGGCTCATTCGCTGTTGTATGGGACGGCGAATGGGCCTTGTTTATGAAAATAAAAAAGCTTAAGACCTTCCATCAGAAAATCTTAAGCCATGCGATGGAGACGAAGGGATTCGAACCCTCGACCTCTCGGATGCGAACCGAACGCTCTCCCAGCTGAGCTACGCCCCCGCGACACTTTATTGATTATATCATGAGATTCGAAAATTGCAACCTTTTTTTCAATGAAATTTATTTTTTCTTTTTCGCGGGGCTTGCAACAGGATAGGATTGGATTTATAATATAGGCATCATAATTCAGGACGAATGCGCCCTGTTGCCGGCCGGGGTGTGCGGAATACGGATTGGGCGGGATGTCCGAAAAGAAGAGGAGGTAAGTTATGCTGGAAAAGATCGATCTGTCAAAAACCGTGGATAAGGAGACCTACAAGCAGGTCATGGAGGCCGAAGGGGAGCGGCTGGGCAGGCTGCAGCGCGAGTGCAAGGCTGCCGGTATCCCGGTCATGATCGTGTTCGAAGGTCTGGGGGCTGCCGGTAAAGGGGTACAGATCAACCGGCTGATCCAGGCGCTGGATCCGCGCGGCTTCTCCGTCTACGCGACGAACTCGTCCAATGAAGAAGCCCGGCTTCGCCCGTTTTTGTGGCAGTTCTGGACCCAGACGCCGGCGAAGGGAAGAATCGAGATCTTCGACTGCAGCTGGTATAAGAGCGTGACAGAGGACCGCTTTGACGGCATTACGAAGGAGAAGGATGTGCCGGGGGCCTATCAGGACATCTTATCCTTTGAGAAGCAGCTGACCGACGACGGCACCGTTATCATCAAACTGTTCCTGCATATTTCCAAGGCGGAGCAGAAGAAGCGATTTAAGAAGCTGGATTCTGCGAAGGAGACCTCCTGGCGTGTTACGAAGCAGGACTGGAAGCGGAATAAGGAATACGACGCATTCCTGAAGATGACGGAGGAGATGCTGGAGAATACAGAGACGGAGTACGCGCCGTGGACCATCATCGAGGCCACCGACAAGGATTATGCGGCGATGAAGATCCGCACGACGGTGGCGGAGCGTCTGGCCTACGAATTGGCCCGCCGTCAGGAGCTGGCGGATAAGAAGACGGAGAAGACCGTGGCGAAGCCCGCGGAGCGTTTCCAGAACGGCGTGCTGTCCGGCGTGGATCTGACCAAGTCCCTGACCAGGGAAGAATATAAGAAGGAGATGGACAAGCTCCAGAAGAAACTGGAAGTGCTGCACAGCGAGCTGTACCGTCTGCGTATTCCGGTGGTTCTGGGCTTCGAGGGATGGGACGCCGGCGGCAAGGGCGGCGCGATCAAGAGACTGACGAGCCGGCTGGATCCGCGCGGTTATCAGGTGAATCCGACCTCCGCGGCCAACGATATCGAGAAGGTTCACCACTATCTGTGGCGCTTCTGGAACAATATGCCCAAGGGCGGCCATATCGCGATCTTCGACCGAACCTGGTACGGCCGCGTCATGGTGGAGCGGATCGAGGGCTTCTGCACCGAGGAGGAGTGGAAGCGCGCCTACCAGGAGATCAACGAGATGGAGTCCCATATGGCCAATTACGGCGCAGTGGTGATCAAATTCTGGCTCCATATCGACAAGGACGAGCAGGAGCGGCGCTTTAAGGAGCGCATGGAGAATCCGGCCAAGCAGTGGAAGATCACCGACGAGGACTGGAGAAACCGTGAGAAGTGGGATCTCTATGAGGCGGCGGTCGATGAGATGCTGGTCCGCACCTCCACGACCTATGCGCCGTGGGTTGTGGTCGAGGGCAACGATAAGCTCTATGCCCGCGTGAAGGTGCTGCGCACCGTTGTGGACGCGCTGGAGAAGAAGATCGCGGAAGTGTCGAAGAAAGACTGATTCCGTAGTACGGACATCGGAGCGTTCTCCTGCGGTACATGCATATGGCAGTCGGACCGGTATATGTCCGGACAGTGCCGCGACTGGCAAATCTGCGAACTGACTGTAATAAAAGACTTAGAGTAATAGAAAGCTTACTGAAGAATAAGGAGGATGGATATGCAGGACATGGTAAAGGAACTGGGCATGCATGTGACCCATGTCGGGATCAATGCAGTGGACGACGAGCAGGCGAGAGGCTGGGCGAAGGAGTTTGAGACCTGCTTCGGGCTTCCGGCCAAGGAAGGCAACAGCTCCATTTTCTCCGCCGATCTGGTGGAGATCATGAAGGGACACGGCCGCGGTGCCGTCGGCCATATCGCCATCGGCGTCAACGACTGCGAGAAGGCGATCGAATTCTTCGCTTCCAACGGCGTGAAGGTGATCCCGGAGACCGTCAAGACCAATGACGAAGGCCGGATCAAATTCGCCTATCTGGATAAGGAGATCGCCGGGTTCATGGTGCATCTGAATCTGGTCAAGTAATGCGATGAGCGTTGTGCTGATCGTTGGGGGCGGCGCCGCCGGGATGGTGGCCGCCATCGCCTCCGCCGGCTGTGGACATGAGGTCCATTTATATGAAAAGAACGAAAAACCGGGGAAGAAGCTGTTCATCACCGGCAAAGGCCGCTGCAATGTGACGAATGCGTGCAGCATGGAGTCGCTGAGGCAGAACGTGGTGACCAATCCCCGGTTTTTGTACAGCAGTTTTGCCGCATTCTCCAATCGCGATATGATGGAGCTTTTGGAGCGCGCCGGCTGCCCGCTGAAGATCGAGCGGGGCGAGCGGGTATTCCCGGTATCGGACAAGTCCTCGGACGTGATTGCGGCTCTGGTCCGGCAGATGAAGGAGCTGGGCGTGCGGGTGCATCTGAACACGGAAGTGACCGGCGTCCGCGTCGTGGATGGGAAATGCGCCGGCATCACGGTGAGGGAGACGCGTTCCGGTGGCAGGCGCAGCGGCGCTGCCTTATGGGGCAGATCGCCGCAGAGAATATCAGGGCCTGCCGAACCGGCAGAAAGCGGCGCTGCCTTCAGGGAAGAGGCGCGTAAAGGCCCGGACGGATTCATCCCCGGCGACGCCGTAATCGTGGCGACCGGAGGCATTTCCTATGAATCCACCGGTTCGACCGGGGACGGCTACCGCTTCGCGCGGGACTGCGGCCATACGGTGACGCAGCTTCGGCCGTCTTTGGTGCCGATGACCGCAAAGGAAGAGGATGTGAAGAGCCTGCAGGGGCTTTCGCTTAAGAACGTGGAAGTATCCTTTTTCGACGGCGGGAAGGAGCTTTACCGGGAGTTCGGGGAGATGCTGTTCACGCATTTCGGCGTCAGCGGGCCGGTGGTCTTAAGCGCCAGCAGCTTTGTGGGAAAGACGCTTAAGGAAAGGCCGGCTACGATGCGGATCGATCTGAAGCCGGCGCTTACGGAGGAACAGCTGGACGCGCGGATCCTGCGGGATTTCGCGGAATTTTCCAACCGGCAGTTCGGCAACGCGCTGGGGAAGCTCTATCCGGCGAAGCTGATCCCGGTCATGGTTGCCAGAAGCGGAATTTCGGCGGAAAAGCCGGTGCGGGATATCACCAGACAGGAGCGGATGAAGCTTCTGGATGCGACAAAGCGGTTCACGGTGACGCTTACGGGCCTGCGCGGCTTTAACGAAGCAATCATCACCCAGGGAGGGATCTCGGTGAAGGAGGTCTCGCCGTCTACGATGGAATCAAAGCTGGTGCGCGGCCTGTACTTCGCAGGCGAGGTGCTGGATCTGGACGCGGTGACCGGCGGCTTTAACCTGCAGATCGCCTGGTCCACGGGCTGGGCGGCCGGAAGCAGTATTCCGTGGGAGTGAAGCTTTTGACCGGCAGTAAAGACCGGTTCCATGTCTCCGTAAGACTAACAATGCGTCCGGTACGGACACGTAAGATCATATATGGCAAACAGATCAGGAATCAAGGAGATTTTCAGGTATGTCAGCAGCGTATAACATTGCCATCGACGGCCCCGCGGGTGCGGGCAAGAGCACCATTGCAAAGGAGCTTGCGAAGAAACTGGGCTTCGTCTATGTGGATACCGGCGCCATGTACCGGGCCATGGCCCTTTATTTTGACCGTCAGGGCATCGGTACCGACGACGAAGAAGAAATCGGCCGCGCCTGCGGAGACATCAGCATTTCTCTCCGCTACGAGGACGGCCTCCAGCGTGTCATCCTAAACGGCGAAGATGTGTCGGGGCTGATCCGCACGGAAAGAGTGAGCCAGCTTGCCTCCGCGTTTTCGGTCTATGCGGCGGTTCGGCAGAAGCTTTTAAGCCTGCAGCGCGATCTGGCGGCGAGTACGGATGTCATTATGGACGGAAGGGACATCGGCACCTGCGTGCTGCCGGACGCCCAGACGAAGATCTATATGATCGCGTCCGTCAGGGTGCGCGCGCTGCGTCGTTTCAGGGAACTGACAGAAAAGGGGCAGACCTGCGACCTCTCGGAAATCGAGGAAGAGATCCGTATCCGGGACCACCGGGACATGAACCGCGAGATTGCGCCGCTTAAGCAGGCGGAAGACGCGGTCTGTCTCGACACTTCCGATATGACGGTCGCCCAGGTCGTCGATGCGATTATTGCGGCGGCGCTTGCGCGGGGACTTTCCGCGGAGCGGGCAGGCAGGTGAAGCGGATGGAAGTCATTGTAGCAAAGACAGCTGGATTCTGTTTCGGCGTCCGGCGCGCCATGGAACTGGTTCATGAGCAGATCCGTGTGGGAGAAAGGCCCATTTATACACTGGGCCCCATTATCCATAATGAAGAAGTGGTCCGTGAACTGGAGCAGCAGGGGGTCTGGGCTGTCTCTGAGGAGGCGCTTTCTGCGCTTGACGGCGGAACGGTCATTATCCGCTCCCACGGTGTGGGGCAGCGGGTATACAGGCAGATTCATGACAGAGGGCTTAAGGCGGTGGATGCCACCTGCCCATTTGTGAAGAAGATACATAACATTGTGAAGGAGCAGAGCGCAGCCGGCCGGACCATCGTTATTATCGGCGATGGTGCCCATCCGGAGGTGGAAGGTATCCGCGGGTGGTGCGAAACGCCCGCATTGACCATAAAAACAGACGAAGATCTTACCAATTTGCCGTCAGATCATACCCAAAAGCTATGTATTGTGTCCCAGACGACATTTAATTACAAGAATTTTGAAGAATTAGTTGAAAAAATTTCAAAAAAGGGTTATGATATAATTGTTTTCAATACGATTTGTAGTGCAACAGAGGAACGGCAGAGGGAAGCTGAGCAGATTGCCTCGCAGGTAGACGCCATGGTGGTCATTGGCGGTAGGTATAGTTCGAATACACGCAAGCTTTTTGAAATTTGCCAAAGGAAATGTAAGAACACCCATTTCATTCAGACACTTGACGACTTATCACCTGAAAGTGTAGATTCTGTGCGCAGCGTAGGTATTACAGCAGGGGCGTCGACCCCAAAGAATATTATTGAGGAGGTTCAAAAAGTAATGGCAGAGCAGACTTTTGAACAAATGTTGGAAGAATCGTTGAAAACGATACGTACAGGAGAGGTGGTAACCGGTAAGGTCATCGATGTGAAAGAAGATGAGATCGTCCTGAATATCGGCTGCAAGTCTGACGGTATCATTCCGCGGAACGAATACAGCAACGATTCGAATCTGGATCTGCGGAC
Organism: uncultured Lachnospiraceae bacterium; assembly: GCA_947629545.1. GTDB lineage: Bacteria > Bacillota > Clostridia > Lachnospirales > Lachnospiraceae > UBA3402. Next base: position 23,112 of record CANREE010000042.1, read on the forward strand.
TGTGGTCCATGTAGGCGACGAGCTGGAGGCCAAGGTCGTAAAGGTCAATGACGGCGAAGGACAGGTGGCCCTGTCTTATAAGCGTCTGGCGGCGGATCGCGGCAATAAGCGTCTGGAAGAGGCGTTCAACAATCAGGAGGTTCTGACCGCGAAAGTGGCGCAGGTTCTGGACGGCGGCCTGAGTGTGATTGTGGATGAGGCCAGGGTATTTATTCCGGCAAGTCTTGTGTCGGATATTTATGAGCGTGATCTGAATAAGTTTGCAGATCAGGAAATTGAGTTCGTAATCACAGAATTTAATCCCCGCCGCAGGAGGATCATCGGCGACCGCAAGCAGCTGATGGTGGCCCGCAAGAAGGCGATGCAGGAGGCGCTGTTCGCCCGCATTCAGGTAGGCGATGTGGTAGAGGGCGTTATTAAGAACGTGACCGATTTCGGAGCGTTCATCGATCTGGGAGGCGCGGATGGACTGCTTCATATCTCCGAGATGTCCTGGGGACGCGTAGAGAACCCGAAGAAGGTCTTTAAGGCCGGGCAGACGCTGACTACGCTGATCAAGGATATTCACGGCGACAAGATCGCTTTAAGCCTTAAGTTCCCGGATCAGAATCCGTGGACGGACGCCGCGGAGAAGTACGCGGTGGGCAATATCGTTACCGGCCGTGTGGCCAGGATGACGGACTTCGGCGCATTCGTGGAGCTGGAGCCGGGCGTGGACGCCCTGCTGCATGTGTCCCAGATCTCCCGCGAGCATGTGGATAAGCCGGCGGATGTTCTGACGATCGGTCAGGAGATCGAGGCGAAGATCGTGGACTTCAACGAGGCGGATCGGAAGATCAGCTTAAGCATTAAGGCGCTGCAGGCCCCGCCGGAGAAGAAAGCCCCGGCTGAGGATCCGGATGTGGCGGATGTGGATGTGGAAGCTGTAGGCGCGCAGCTGGCGGAGGACGAGCAGTAGGAGGGGCGAAACTCCTTTAAGAGAATTGGGTATGTTGTCAGGCATCTGATCGGGGACGGTTGGGTGCCTGATTTTTTGTTTTGGTGCGGGTAGGGCGTTGGTGACGATGTTTGTGGTTGGGGAAATGAGGGGCGCAAATGTGGTCGCAAATGTGGTCGCAAATGTGGTCGCAAATGTGGTCGCGGAAGGTACGCGAGCGGACGCTGCATACGCCGCTCCTCCAGTGCGCCTTGACCGCGCACCGTGGTGCATCCCGACCGGCTAAATGGTGCATGGGGA
>CANREE010000043.1 GCA_947629545.1 uncultured Lachnospiraceae bacterium
CCGCTGGGACAGGGCATGGCGATGGCGGTCGGCATGGCGATGGCCGAGAAGCATCTGGCGGCGGTATTTAATAAGGACGAGTATCCGGTGGTGGATCATTATACCTTCGTGCTGGGCGGCGACGGCTGCATGATGGAGGGTATTTCCTCCGAGGCCTTCTCCCTGGCAGGGACGTTGAAGCTGGGCAAGCTGATTGTTCTTTACGATTCCAACAGCATTTCCATCGAGGGAAGCACCGACATCGCTTTCACGGAGAACGTGCAGGAGAGAATGGCGGCCTTCGGGTTCCAGACCATCACCGTGGAGGATGGCAATGATCTGGAAGCGATTGGAGCGGCCATCGAGATGGCGAAGGCGGATCTTTCGAAGCCGTCCTTCATTACGGTGAAGACGCAGATCGGCTACGGCTGCCCGGCGAAGCAGGGCAAGGCCAGCGCCCACGGCGAGCCGCTGGGCGACGACAATATCCGGGAGATGAAGGAATTTTTAGAGTGGCCGTCTCAGGAGCCGTTCTATGTGCCGGATGAGGTTTATGCGCATTATCAGGCGCTTGCGGACGGTAAGGTGGACGCGGAGAACGCGTGGAACGCCATGTTTGCCGCGTACTGTCAGGAATATCCGGAGATGGAGAAGCTCTGGAACCAGTACCATGACGAGAAGGCCGCGGAGATCTTCTGGGACGACGCGGATTTCTGGAAGCAGTCCGAGAAGCCGGAGGCGACTCGGAATCTGTCCGGCAAGGTCATTAATTATATGAAGGATAAGCTGCCGAATCTGTTCGGCGGTTCGGCGGATCTGGCTCCGTCCAATAAGACCAATATGTCCGGCGCCGGCGATTTCTCTGCCGCGACCCCGGAAGGCCGCAACCTGCATTTCGGCGTCCGCGAGCAGGCAATGGCCGCGATCGGCAACGGCATGACGCTGCACGGCGGCTTGAAGCCCTATGTGGCGACGTTCTTCGTGTTCAGCGATTACACAAAGCCCATGGCAAGGCTTTCCGCGATCATGGGATTGCCGCTGACCTTTGTATTCAGCCATGACAGCATCGGCGTCGGCGAGGACGGCCCGACCCATGAGCCCATCGAGCAGCTGGCGATGCTGCGGGCGCTGCCCAATTTCCATGTATTCCGTCCCTGCGACGCGGTGGAGACGGCGGCTGCCTGGTACAGCGCCATGACTTCCACGAAGACGCCGACGGCCCTGGTGCTGACCCGCCAGAACCTGGCTCCGATGCCGGGCAGCAGCAAGGAAGCGCTGAAGGGCGGCTACATCACCGACGACTGCGAGGGCACGCCGGACGTGATCCTGATTGCAAGTGGCTCCGAGGTGGAGCTGGCCGTGAAGGCGAAGGCGGTGCTGGCAGAAGAGGGCATGAAGGTCCGCGTGGTTTCCATGCCGTGTATGGACATTTTCGAGGAGCAGAGCGACGAGTACAAGGAGTCCGTCCTTCCGAAGAGCGTGCGCAAGCGCGTAGCGATCGAGGCGCTGAGCGATTTCGGCTGGGGTAAATACGTCGGCCTGGACGGCGCGTATGTGACCATGCACGGATTCGGCGCCAGCGGCCCGTATGCGAAGCTGTTCGAGCATTTTGGGTTCACGGTGGAGAATGTGGTCGCGGTGGTGAAGTCGCTGTAAGCCATATTTGAGTCTGGCTGTTCCTGTATTACTATGGCCAACTAATGCAGAAGGAGGGATTCTATGCAAAGTGAGGCCATCCTCAGTAATGATCGACAGTTTACATCATTTTCATTTAATGATCAGACAATACGTTTTGTAACTTCTTCGAAACTGGAGCGTTATACGCGTATTGTGGAATGGGATCATGGATATATCGTTGTAATGGCCGTTTATAATGGTTTGGGCGAGGTAGAGGAATATATTGATCTTGTACCAATACTTGAAAATCTGTATATTGAACCGGATGCATTTTTGGATCCGATTCAGAAAGTGAGGATTGCATATGATTGATATAGCTGCAATTGCAGATAAAGCAGATATGATCATAAACGGATATGCCTTTACAAAAGATGGAGATGATATACGGATTCTGAACCTGAACGGAACGAACAGGGCCTTGATAATTAATAAAGAATCTCAAGTAATAGAGACCAGTATGGATGATATTGAAATTGCGATTGTATTAGATTATTACAGACGCAACAGAAAATATCTGGAGGTATAGTATATGCCGAAATATTACGACTATAAAGTATGCGGGTATTATCTATACTATACTTCCCACTGTATTGTTGAGGCCATGCATGTACATGCCAGTGGAAGAAAACTGACTGAGGCGGGATCAGCTAAGTTCTTTGTAAAGAATAATGGTGATACAGTTGTTGAAAAACAGGGTACACTGACTGACAGAGAGATACGTCTTCTTCAGGGATTTATCAAAGATAATTATAAAGAGATGTATTTGAAATGGAGAGCAGTTAGTGATACTGGTTTTTATGGAGAAAAGTGAGTAAAAATAGATCATTTTTGAAAAGGAGAGATAAGCCATGAAGTTTTTTATCGACACAGCCAATGTAGATGAGATCCGCGAAGCCAATGAGATGGGCATTATCTGCGGAGTGACCACCAATCCGTCCCTGATCGCCAAGGAAGGCCGGGACTTCAATCAGGTGATCAAAGAAATCGCCTCCATCGTGGACGGCCCGATCAGCGGCGAGGTGAAGGCCACGACGACCGACGCGGCCGGCATGATCAGGGAAGGTCGTGAGATCGCGGCGATCCATCCGAACATGGTCGTGAAGATCCCGATGACCGCCGAGGGCTTAAAGGCCGTCAAGGTCCTGTCCGCTGAGGGCATTAAGACCAATGTAACCCTGATCTTCACCACGGCGCAGGCACTTCTGGCCGCCCGCGCGGGCGCGACTTTCGTGTCTCCGTTCGTGGGACGTCTGGACGACATCTCCATGCCGGGCGTGGAGCTGATCGAGGACATCGCGGATGTATTTATGACCCATGATATCAAGACCGAGATCATCGCCGCCAGCATCCGCCACGCGATCCACGTGATCGACTGCGCGAGGGCCGGCGCGGACATCGCCACGGTGCCCTACAAGGTGCTGATGCAGATGACCAAGCATCCGCTGACGGATCAGGGCATCGAGAAGTTCAAGAAGGATTATATCGCTGTATTCGGCGAATAAGGCATATCTGTAAAAGGCGGCTCTGCCGCTGGTGGAAGAACGAAGTGGAATAACCGTCGGAAGGGGATATGTGAATATCCCCTTCCATGGTAATATGGGTATTGACCGTGCGTGAGGGGGATTCTGTTATGACGCAGAGGGAATTGACATTTACCCAGTGGGGGTTCGCATTCTGGTTTGTGGATCTGAATTTTCAGGGCGTGGATATTCTGCCGGATTTTCTGGGGATCGCCTTTCTCATGTATGCCCTTTTCTGTATATCGAAGCGGAACAAGGCGCCGACGCTGCTTTTTATGCTGCTGGGAGTGCTGGGGGTTGATTTTCTCATGCACTGGTTCCTTATTTTTGAGTTACCTTTTGAACTATTGATCGTACGGATCATCAGTGCATTTGTGATCTTCTGGTATCTGGGGATCGTCATAGCCTGTTGCAGAGAAAGCAGTCCGGGGCCTGTAAGAGGGGTCAGGTTCTGTCGGATCGCCTATATCATGCTGCTGATACTTGATTATGTGTCTCTGGTGCTGGAAATGCCCATGCTGATGCTTGTAGAAGTGGCGGCAGCCTGGATCATTACGCTGGCTTTGTTTATCCTGTTGATCAGGGTCAGACCGGCGTCATTTTGTGAGAAGGAGGGTTAGTCATGCGTTACGAAGTGAAGGGAGAGACGCTTCCGGTCGTCGTGTGTTATCTGGACGATGGGGAGCAGATGATCACGGAGCGCGGTTCCATGAGCTGGATGTCTCCGAACATGAGGATGGAAACGGGAACCAACGGCGGCCTCGGCAAGGCGTTCGGCAGGATGTTCGCCGGCGAGGCCATGTTCCAGAATACCTATACCGCGATGGGCGGCCAGGGAATGATCGCGTTCGCGTCCAGCTTCCCGGGCCGGATCGTTCCGTTCCAGATCGGCCCCGGACGGGAACTGGTGGTACAGAAATCAGGCTTTCTGGCATCCGAACCAGGCGTAAATCTGTCCGTATTTTTCCAGAAAAAGCTGGGCGCCGGATTCTTCGGCGGCGAAGGCTTCATCATGCAGAAGCTGTCGGGGCAGGGCATTGTGTTTCTGGAATTCGACGGCCATGTGGTTGAGTATGACCTGCAGGCGGGACAGCAGATTATCGTGGATACCGGCTATCTGGCGGCTATGGAGGGTACCTGCAAGCTTGACATCCAGACTGTGTCCGGCGTGAAAAATGTGCTGTTCGGCGGCGAGGGTCTGTTTAACACCATAGTTACGGGACCGGGACATGTATGGCTGCAGACCATGCCGATTTCCGCGGTCGCGGGGCAGATCCTGCGGTTTGTACCGTCCGGAAAATAGCAATTCAGCGATGCGCATATGAGGATGAAGTGAAATGTCGGAACAGTTTTCAAGGACGGAACTGCTGATCGGGCGTGAGGCCATGGAGGTACTGGCGTCGTCGCGGGTGGCCGTCTTCGGCGTGGGAGGCGTAGGCGGCTATGTGGCAGAGGCTCTGGCCCGCAGCGGCGTGGGAGAGCTGGATCTGATTGACAGCGACAGAATCTGCCTGTCCAACCTGAACCGCCAGATCATCGCCCTTCACAGCACCATTGGCCGGTACAAGACGGACGTGATGCGGGAACGGATTCTGGATATTAACCCGGAGACGGTGGTGCATGTACATCGCTGTTTTTATCTGCCGGAGAACCGGGCGGAATTTGATTTTAAGCGGTATTCCTACGTGGTGGACGCGGTGGATACGGTGACTGCCAAGATCGGGCTTGTGATGCAGGCGCAGGAAGCCGGCGTTCCCATAATCAGCAGCATGGGAGCGGGGAACAAGATGGATCCGACCCGGTTTGAGGTGGCGGATCTTTATAAGACTTCCGTCTGCCCGCTGGCGAAGGTCATGCGGCGGGAACTGAAGAAGCGGGGCGTGAAGCATCTGAAGGTCGTGTATTCGAAGGAAGAGCCGCTGCAGCCGGCGGTCGTGAGTGCTTCTGAAGAGTTGCTGCAGCCGGCGGATATGAATGTCCCGGAAAATGCGAACGCCGCAGAAGAAGCCGCAGTTTCGATGCAGGCTGCAGCGGATGCATCGGCGGATGCGGTGCCGGAAGATGCTCTGCGGGAGCATGCAGTCCGCCGGGCTGTCCCCGGTTCCAACGCGTTCGTGCCGTCCGTGGCGGGGCTGATCATCGCAGGCGAAGTGGTGAAGGATCTGATCCGCATGGCGGGATCCGCGGAGGGATACGGCGGCATTTATGGTCAGCAGAGCGGGCAGGAGAGAAGATAGCCGAGGTGGGCGATGAAACATCAGGCGGTCAGAATCGAAAGGCGGAAACGATTGGAAGACGGAAATGAAATCATTGGCGCCGGGACCGGAAAGCAGCCGGAAAGGGACGGGAAGGATACCCCTGCCCGCAGGGCGGAGCGCAGCATCATCAAGACCTTCCGCAAGGAGATCTGGAGGAAGTTTACCAGCGCGGTCAACGAGTATCAGCTGATCCGGGACGGCGATAAGATCGCGGTCTGCATCTCCGGCGGCAAGGACTCCATGCTGATGGCCAAGCTGTTTCAGGAGCTTCTGCGTCACGGAAAACAGAATTTCGCACTGGAATTTCTGGTCATGGATCCGGGATATAATCCGGTCAATCACGACACCATTTTAAAGAACGCGGAGCTTCTGGATGTGCCGGTTACGGTCTTCGGTTCGGAGATCTTTAATATCGTGGCCGGGGAGGGCGATTCGCCCTGCTATCTCTGCGCGCGGATGCGCCGGGGCAATCTCTACGCGAAGGCGCGGGAGCTCGGCTGCAATAAGATCGCGCTGGGGCATCATTTTGACGATGTGATCGAGACGATTCTGATGGGAATGCTCTATGGCGGGCAGATCCAGACCATGATGCCCAAGCTGCACAGCACGAATTTTCCGGGGATGGAGTTGATCCGTCCCATGTATCTGATCCGTGAGGCGGATATTATCCGCTGGGCGGAATCCAATGACCTGCATTTCATCCGCTGTGCATGCCGTTTCACGGAGCAGCTGGCTGGCGGCGAGGTGGATTCCAAGCGGGCGGAGGTCAAGAGGCTGATCGCCCGGCTGGCTGAGAAGGAACCGCTGATTGAGAAGAACATTTTCCGCAGCGTGGAAAATGTGACGCTGGACACTGTGATCGCGTATAAAAAGAAGGGCGTGCGGCACCATTTTCTGGACGATTATGATGAGGAAGGCGGCCTGGCGCCGTGAACTTCGGAAGGAGGATGGAAGGGAAATGAGCAGTCTGCTGATCAGGGACACGACCCGCGAGCAGCGGGAGCAGATCATCCGGCAGTCCATGGACTGCGGCGGTGGCTGCGAGAACTGTTCCTCCTGCTGGCTCGGCGGGGGCAGTCCGTTTGAAATGTATCTGGATTATATCGAGGGGCGCAGGGAGATCGCGGAGATCAACGCGGAGTACCGTGCGCGGTATGTGCGCGGATAGAGGAACAGGACGATGGGAAAGAGAAGGAAAACAGACCGGCGGGCAGCGGGTGCGCGCGGCGTGGTCATTCTTGCAGTGGCTGCGGTGGTTTGTCTGATGGCGCTCGGCGGATGGATGATCTGGCGGGAGAAAGGTGTCTCCCCGGGGGCGTCCGCAGCAGGCGGGCCGTCGGATTATACGAGGGCCGGGAGCGGAGGGGCAGCAGAAACGTTGGACGAGACCGGGACGGACGCAGTGATCGCGTTGACCACGGCGGCAGATCTGGGAGAAAGAGACGGCAGTGGCGAAGCAGAAGCGGAAAATGACGCCGGTGGCGGTGCGGCTTCGCTGGCCCCGGAGGAATCCGGCGATATCACGCTTCTCTTTGCGGGAGACGTCTATTTTTCCGACTATGTGATGAACGCCTATGATCGTGCCGGCGGCATCAGCGGCGTTCTGGATGCGGGCATCCGCGCAGAGATTGACGCGGCGGATATTTTCATGGTGAATCAGGAGTTCCCGTTTACGAACCGGGGGACGGCGGCGGAGGACAAGCAGTTCACGTTCCGGATCCCGCCGGAGAAGGTGTCCATGCTCTCGGAGATGGGCGTTGACATTGTTACCATGGCCAACAACCATATTCTGGATTTTGGACCGGAAGGCATCACAGACAGCCTGGCGGCGCTGGACGGCGCGGGGATCCCCCATGTGGGCGTCGGGGAGAATCTGGAACAGGCGAAGAAGCTCAAGATTCTGGAGGTGAAGGGAAAGAAGATCGGCTTTCTCGGTCTCAGCCGCGTCTATATGGCGGCCAGCTGGGCGGCAGGGGCAGATCATCCGGGCGTATTTTCGACCTATGACCTGACGCTTCCGCTGCAGGAGATCCGGGCAGCCCGGTCACAGTGTGATTATCTGGTGGTTTATGTTCACTGGGGTATCGAACGGAACACAGAGCCGGAAGATTATCAGAGAAATATGGGCCGGCAGTACATCGACGCGGGCGCGGATCTGGTGGTCGGAAGCCACCCCCATGTGCTGCAGGAGATCGAGTATTATAACGGAAAACCCATTGCCTACAGCCTCGGAAATTTCGTGTTCGGCAGCAGTATACCGGAGACGGAGCTTCTGAAGGTGGTGCTGAAGGACGGCGACACTTTAGACAACACGGCCGCGGATGTTTTGGACGGCTCAGCCGGGGACACCGAAGGCGCTGCGTCCGCAAACGCTGCGGGAGAAATTGAGACGGAAGTTACCGTGATTCCCTGCACTTCGTCGGGCGGATACACGCGGCTGAGATAACATTCATGGGCCGGGGCAGAGCCGGATCCAGAACAGTAAAAAAGAGCGGGCGCAGCGGCGCCCGCTCCTGATTTTCAGATATGGAAGAACAGCCCTGCCTTCTTAAGCACCGGCCGTACCGCCATATATACGACGACCACGACAATGGTTCCGGCGATGGCGTTTACGAAGGTGACGCCCGCGGCCCAGGTGGACATGATGGCGGCCGCTGTGGCCTCCACGCCAAGGACATAATTCTTATAAAAATATCCTACGATCGGATCCATGATCACATTAAAACCCAGTCCGGCAATAGAAGCCAGAAGCGTCCATTTGAAAACGTATTTATTATCATGGTCTTCTGTGATATGGGCGATACGGTGTGCCACCAGACCGGTCACCAGTCCGATGCACAGCTTCAGGAAAAAAGTCTTCGGCGCGCTGGTTACATAGGCCGGATCGATCAGGTCCGCGATCGTCATACCGACGGCCCCGGCCACGCCGCCGTAACCGCCGCCCAGCAGAAGGGCTGCCAGTACGCAGAAGGCATTGCCGATGTGCAGGGCCACCATGTCGCCGCCGAAGGTGGGGATCGGGATCTTTAAGAAGGTAAACGCTACATAGCAAAGTGCCGCCATCAGGCCGGTGATTACGATCTTATAGACTTTTTCGTTTTCTTTTTTCATTTTATCACTACTCCTTTTTCGGATACATTTATCCAAACTTCATTGACCGGCGGTTCTACAGAGTTGAATGTTTCGGCTTCCTGAAGTGGAACTGAATCTTACGATATCACGACATTGATATGATTAAAATATCCAGTTTTATATATTTTAATAATACCAGATTGCCGGGGAAAAGCCTTGCGGGGTTTATTGTAATTCCGGCAAATGTATGCTATATTTAGTAAGAAATACGGCGGTGGACAGCCGTCAGACCTTCGGGGGAAGAAGATCCGGCGTAAGGCGGATCCGAACGGAAGAAGGCAGACCGGCGTAAGGCAGATCTGAACAGGCTATGTCGCAGCAAAACGGAAACAGGGGAGACCGGAGGGAAACAGAAAGCTTATGTACACATATTCATGGTATCACTGGATCACATTTTTCTTTTTATACAGTTTCTTTGGGTGGATCTTTGAATCCACATATGTTTCGATCTTAAAACGCCGCTTTGTTAACAGGGGGTTTCTGCGGCTTCCTCTGCTGCCTCTTTACGGAACGGGCGCGGTTATGATGCTGTGGCTGTCGCTGCCGGTGAAGGATTCCGTCGTGCTGGTCTATCTGGCAGGCGTTGTCGGGGCGACGGCGTTGGAGTATGTGACCGGATATGTGATGGAGAAGCTCTTTAAGATGAAGTACTGGGATTACAGCAACCAGCCTTTCAACCTGCATGGGTATATCTGCCTGTCGTCGTCAGTCGCCTGGGGCTTTCTGACCATTTTCCTGACGGAAGTGATCCATCGGCCTGTCGCGGAATTTGTGCTGGGAATGAACAGATGGGCGGAGACTGCGTTTCTCATAATCGTGGGCGCGGCGTTTGCGGCGGATACGGTCGTATCTGTGAAGGAGGCGCTGGATCTGGGCCGTGCGCTGGAGACCATGACGAAGATGAAGGCAGAACTGGACGAACTGCAGGTGCAGGCTGCGCTTTTGAGGTCTGAGATCAGCGGGCGGTTAGAGAGCCTGAGCGCTGCGGAGGTTCGAGCCGGGGCTGTGAACCGGCTGACTGAGGTGAAGGCGGACGCCGCGGCTAAGGTGACGGAAGCCGCCGGCAGGGTGGCGGAGGCCGCCGCGCATATGGCGGGGGTTGGCGTCGAAGCGGTTGCACGGGTGGCTGAAGCCGGCGCCGGAGCGGCTGCGAAGGTGGCGGACGCCAGAGCCGAAGCGGCTGCGCGGGTAGCAGGAGCGAAGGATGGAGCCGTTTCGTTTGTCCATGAGCATATGAGATCAGAGGAGGCGCTTACGGCCAGAATACGCGTCCTGAGTGAAAAACGGGAGGCTTTGGCCGGACACATGAATTTTTACCGCAGGAATCTTCTGCGCGGTAATCCGTCGGCGTCGTCCGCGCGCTTTGCGGCTGCGCTTAAGGAACTGCGTGAAAAGGTCGATAAAGGATCGGATAGATAGGAGATATACGGTGCGCGGTTTTGCGGGGTCTGCAGCGCGGAGGAGATTATTGGTTTGATGCGTGGGATCGGATTTCTGCCCTTTTCAGAAATGTGATCGCGGAAAAGGGGTGATTCTTTCTAAGACGCTGAAAGAGAAATGCCATTACCGGGAAGACGACCCGCGAAACAGGAGCAGTGCCAGCGCAAGAAAAAGGAGAAGCCCGGCCACATTTACCAGCGTAAAAAATCCCAGATATTTCCCGCTTTTGGCCGCGTCTGTCTTCATGTAGAGCCGAAAAGAGATCAGACTGGCCAGCGACGCGATGGGGGTGCCGAGGCCGCCCAGGTCGGTGCCCAGAAGGAGCGCCCGCCAATTGTCCGTGAAACCGGATAACAGCACGGCGGCGGGGACATTACTGATGATCTGGCTTGCCAGGGCAGAGGTCAGAAGAGGCTGCCCGGTCAGCATTTTCTGCAGGAAAGCGCGGACACTTTCCATGGCGCCCAGATTTCCGGCAAAGATGAAGAAGCAGACGAAAGTCAGAAGCAGCCCGTAGTCCATGGTCTTATAAAGCGACCGGTCCTCGATAAAGACGGCTGTGCAGACGATCCCCAGAAGCACTGCATAGTGGAGCACGCGGAACACGGACAGCAGGCAGACGGCAAAAAGTACCGTGTAGACGATGACCGGCTCCATTCGGTCGATGCCTGTATTTTCCGGCAGGGAGACGGTCAGATCGCCCTGACGGCAGCAGAAAACGCTGCACAGGAGGAGCGGCAGAGCCAGCGCCGCAAAAGGCAGAACGGTTCCGAAGAATTCCCCGGCGCTTAAATCGAAGGCGGAATACAGATACAGATTCTGCGGATTGCCCACCGGCGTGGCCATGCTTCCCAGATTGGCGGCCACAGTCTGCATCACGATGACGAAGATCATGTACCGGGTCTCTCCGGTCAGGCCGAGGATCAGAACCGCGAAGGGGACAAACGTGATCAGCGCCACATCGTTGGTAACCAGCATGGAAGCAAAGAAGGGCAGTAGGATCAGCAGCGCGAACAGCTTCCGCCGGTGCATGCTGCCGGTCAGGAGTTTTGCGGCCAGCCACGGAAACAGTCCGTGGCGCTGAAGCCCGGCGACCACCGCCATCAGGCAGAACAGAAGGGCCAGCACCCGGAAATCGATATAATCTATGTAGGCCGCGGACGGCGGCACGAACAGCATGGAAATGAGCGCACAGACGGCGGAAACCGTCAGGACGGGCTCCTTTTTCAGCATATCGGAGAGCCGGAGGCGCGTTTTCTGCATGGGGCCGGAAGCGTGACGGCTGTGTGTTTCCCTTTCGGGCGCGGAAGATGCATTCTGTTTCATGTCGGATTCTCCTTTCACGGCCTCTATTGTATGACAAATCTCTTCACAGTTCCAGTCTGATTTTTGCTGTATCGCATGGAAAATATCTGACAATTTGTTGCGTCGGTTCCGGCGGCATACCGGGCCGATACTACACTTTCAGAAAATATTGATTCGGGAGGGAACAGGAAAATGGTGAGATACCAGATCGACCGGGACGCTCCGACCCCGGCGTACCTGCAGCTTTACCTGCAGCTTCGGGAGGATATCGTGCGCGGGATTTATTCTTACGGCGGAAAGCTGCCGTCCAAACGGATTATTGCCGGAGAACTGGGACTCAGTACGGTGACAGTGGAGCACGCGTATGCGCTGCTTGACGATGAAGGATATGTAGAGTCCAGACAGAGAAGCGGATATTATGTGATCTTTCGGACGGACGGGGGATTTACAGCATCGCCGGCCGCACAGCCGTTTCGTGACAGCCGGCGAAGGCAGGATTCTCTGCATGTGCCGGCCGCGTCTTTGGCTGCATCGACAGAATTCCCATTTTCCGTTCTGGCGAAGGTCATGCGGAAGGTGATCTCTGACCGCGGGGAAGCAATTCTGGATCGATCTCCCAATATGGGCACAGCGGAACTTCGGGATGCCATCAGCCGGTATCTGGGCAGGAGCCGCGGGATCGCGGCAGATGCCGCCCAGATCGTCATTGGTTCCGGCTCCGAGTACCTCTACGGCCTGATCGTGGAGCTTTTGGGCCGCCGCCGGATCTATGGGATCGAATCGCCCTCCTATCAGAAAATCGAGCAGGTATACCGGGCCTGCGATGTACAGGTGGAGAAGCTGCCGCTGGGCCGCGACGGCATCGAGAGCGCCGCTCTGAGAGAGAGCCGGGCGGATATCCTGCACATTTCCCCATACCGCAGTTTTCCCAGCGGCGTGACTGCTTCAGCGTCTAAACGTCACGAGTATATCCGCTGGGCTGCGAAACCCGGAAGGTATCTGGTGGAAGATGATTTTGAATCAGAATTTACGGTGCTGACGAAACCGGAGGAGACGCTGTTTGCTTTATCTGACGATGACAATGTGATCTATATGAATACATTTTCCCAGACCGTTTCCCCGTCGCTGCGCGCGGGTTATATGGTGCTTCCGCGCCGGCTGGCGGCAGAATTTGCGGAGAGACTGGGGTTTTATGCGTGTACGGTGCCGACGTATCTCCAGTACGTGCTGGCGGAACTGATCGACAGCGGTGATTTTGAGCGTCACATTAACCGGATCCGCAGACAAAAACGAGATACGGAGAAAAAGAGATAGCGTTTTCGGCGGAAAGCGCTTGACTTTCCGGGGGGGCACATATAATAATAAGTATAACATTTATCCGATGACCAACGAAGAAGGAGGAACTTAGAATGAAGAAGGGCATCAGGAAAGTAGTGGCGGTGTTACTCAGTATGGCTCTTGTATATACCGGTATGGGCGTGCCCGCGTATGCGGAGCAGCCGCTTTCGGATACCGGGCTTTGTGAGCATCACCCGCAGCATGACCAGGACTGCGGATATGTGGCGCCGGTAGAAGGACATGACTGTACGCATCAGCACACAGACGACTGCTATGTGGAAGTAGAGACTGCGACGCCGTCAGCGGCTACCCCGGGCAGCGGGACGGAGAAAGTACTGGACTGTCCCCACGCCAAAGGACAACACGATGACAAATGCGGTTATGTGGAGGCCGTCGAGGGCAGGCCCTGTGGGTATCTGTGTGAAAAGTGCGGTACGATTCCGTATATGGACGAGAATGGGACGATGCACCACGATAAAGTAGGCAGGGAAAATATCAGGACAGTTTCCAAAGACGATTACATATGGAGCGTTTCCGAGGGAACGCCAGTCTGGTATTATCTGAAAGAGAGTCAGACGTTTAGTAACAGGATTGAGATTTCAGAAGGAGATGTCAATCTGGTTCTGGGAAGGGGCGCCACCCTGACGGCAGATTTCGGGATCTATGTGGCAGAGGGGGCGTCGCTTACGATTTACGGACAGGACAGAACCGACGGCTGCCTGAAAGCTTACGGCGCGTCCTGGGATACGGCTGCGATCGGCGGCGGAGAACGTTCAGATGGAACGGCGGCATGCGGTAGGATCGTGATCAACAGCGGTACGGTATACGCAGGTCCGAGAAAGGGCGGTTCCGTTGATTTCAGCGTGGCTCAGTTTGGAAGTTCTGGAATCGGGGCAGGCACCGGAACTTCGATGGAATCGGAAATTCAGATAAATGGCGGGAAAGTCACTGCGGAGGGCGTTGGTCCGGGCCCCGGTATCGGTGGCGGAGGCAGCAGCGTTAAGATTACCGGCGGAGAAGTTCATGCAGTCGGCGGCACCTCCAAAGGCGGCGATACGGTTTCAGGCAGTGTGTATTTCAGCGGCGCGGGTATCGGCGGCGGAGATTCTTTCCAGTGCGGAACGATTGAGATTTCCGGCGGTACCGTGACGGCCGTCGGCGGGACGGGATCGAGCGGAATCGGAGCAGGCCGGAAAGGCACTGCCGGCGGAAGCATTACAGTCAGCGGAGCCGTAAAGCTGACGGCCAGAGGCGATCGCGCGGCCATTGACGAGGATCTGACCTTTGCTGGCGCTTATGACGGCGATTATATGGTTATCGGAAATGAACAGAATGCGGAAGGCGGCGTTGTGACGGAATTCCGTGTGAACGGGGATTCTGACAGCCTTCCTGTTCCGATAACAGGCTATCGGTATCTGAAGGCGGAACCCAGAACATGGAAGAGCGTGGCGGTCAGTCCGCAGTCTGCCGGTGTGAATGCAGGCCAGCAGGTCTCCTTCTCCGTGATGACCGACGACGGTATCCGTCCGGAGGCGGATGCGACGGAGATACTGAAAACGGTCTGGAGTCTGTCTTCAGGAACCGCCGGCTACCAGCCGGCGGGCAGCACGGGCATTTCCGGCGGAGTACTGACGATCGGCGGAGATGAAGAGCTTGAGAAACTGACGGTGAAGGCTGCGTGCGTTCTTCCGGATGGCGTGAAGATGGTCCGGGATACTGCAGATGTAACCGTGTACCAGACAAAGTATACGGTTTCCTTTGACGCCAACGGAGGTCAGACGGACGCGGCGCCGTTGCTGACCACTATGGGGCGGCTGACGGAAGCGCTTCCTACGGCGTCCAGAACCGGATATACTTTTATCGGATGGTATACGGACAGACCTGCGGAAGGTGCGGAGATCGATACGTCCCGGCAGATCAACGGGAATACCGTATATACGCATGATACGACGCTTTACGCCGGCTGGCGTGCCAACTTGTATACGGTCACGTATAATTCCATGGGAGGAAGCACGGGAACCTTTACGAGATCGGTTTCCTATGGCGGTCATGCGCCGAAGCCGGCCGTTCCGGTCAGGGATCTGGCGGTATTTGAAGGGTGGTATACAGATTTAAGCTATACGAGACGGTGGGACTTCGATCGTGATATCGTGACGGGAGATATGAGGCTTTATGCCAGATGGTCAGACGCGGTTCTTGATGTGACCGTATCGGCGGAGGCTGTGCCTGCCTATGGCGGTGAAGTGCTCTACGCGGGACGATATCGTTCCGGTTCGACGGTAGTACTGGAGGCAAAGCCGAATTCCGGTTACCGTTTCCTGTGCTGGACGAAAGCCGGAGAAGTTGTGAGCACCGATGCGCGCTATCTGTTTACGCTGGAAGAGGACACGGTTCTGAAGGCGGAATTTGTATGGGCAGGTATCTCCGGCGGGGAGGAAAGTCCCGAAAGCAGTTCCTCGGGCGGCAGTACCAGTTCTTCGAACGATAGCAGCAGCAATTCTTTGGGCGGCAGCAGCGGCGGTTCTATCGGAGGAGGCGGCGCTTCCGGCGGTAATTCTTCGGGCGCTGTGTCGGGCGGGCCGGTGGTCGTGCCGGCGGTTCCGACAGTTATTCCCGGAAGCGGCAGTGAGATCTCTACAGTTGTGGCGGTTGCAGATGCGGCGGCCATGAATATAGGGAATGCGCAGTCTGTGGCCGGCGTATGGTTCCAGAATGAGCAAGGCTGGGTCCTGCAGGTAGGCGGCGCGGCTGCAACGAACAGCTGGGTCTGTGTCGCAGAGAGAGACGGCGCCCACTGGTATCATTTCGGCGTCACAGGGCTGATGGATACGGGCTGGCTGGAGCTGGACGGCAAGCGTTATTATCTGTACGCGAACCATGACAGCACGGAGGGACGTATGCTGACCGGCTGGCAGCTTCTGGACGGCAAGTGGTATTACTTCAGCAGCGTCAACGACGCGACCCTTGGTTCCCTGTTGACGGATACGGTGACGCCGGACGGGTACCGGGTCAACGCCCAGGGCGAGTGGATCCAGTAAAACAGAGAAAAATACATTGATGAATCCGGCAAAATGTGCGATAATGAAAGCAATCGGGGATTATTGTGCAAACTATAACCGAAGCCGGAGGATGAAGAATATGGTATCGAATGAGACGACTGTCAACCGAATCAGACATCAGGTGCTTTTGGAGGTTGCGAAACTGGCGTGGGCCGGTGAATTGGAAGAGAAACGCGACGAGATTCCGTTTACGATCATTCCCGGCCCCCAGGCGCAGTTCCGTTGCTGCATCTATAAGGAAAGGGAGATTATCCGCCAGAGAATCCGTCTGGCGGAGGGCAAGTGTCCCACCGGCGAGGAGTCGCCGAATGTGATTCAGGTCATCAATGCGGCCTGTGAGGAGTGTCCCATCGCCTCCTATCTGGTGACGGACAATTGCCGCAAGTGCATGGGCAAGGCCTGCCAGAGCGCGTGCAATTTCGGGGCCATTTCCATGGGTGATACCCGCGCCTATATCGACCCGATGAAGTGTAAGGAATGCGGCAAATGCGCCCAGGCATGTCCTTACAGCGCCATCGCCCATCTGGAACGTCCCTGCAAGAAGGCGTGTCCGGTGGACGCCATTGCTTACGACGAATACGGAATCTGTGTCATTGATGAGAAGAAATGTATTGCCTGTGGCAACTGTATTCCCAGCTGCCCGTTCGGCGCCATAGCGCCGAAGACGCCGGTGGTGAAGGTGATCAATGAGATCCGCGCCGGCAAGAAGGTAGTCGCCATGGTGGCGCCGGCTACCGAGGGACAGTTCGGCCCCGGTATCACGATGGCCAGCTGGAAGACGGCCCTTAAGAAGGCCGGATTTGCGGATATGGTCGAGGTCGGTATGGGCGGCGATATGACTGCGGCGGCAGAGGCGGAGGAGTGGGCGGAGGCCTATAAGGAAGGAAAGAAGATGACCACGTCCTGCTGTCCGGCGTTTGTGAACATGATCCGGCTCCATTTCCCGCAGCTTCTGGATAATATGTCGACAACTGTATCGCCTATGTGCGCCGTGTCCCGCTTCTTAAAGCAGCAGGATCCGGAGACGGTGACGGTCTTTATCGGTCCCTGCACGGCTAAGAAGAGCGAGGCGCAGGACCATGGCATTGAGGGCAACGCGGATTATGTCATGACCTACGGCGAGATCCGTTCTATGATGTACGCCAGGGGCATCGAGCTTGAGCCGGAAGACAATACATACCAGGAGAGCTCCACTTACGGCAAACGCTTCGGCAACAGCGGCGGCGTGACGGCGGCAGTCCTCCAGTGCTTTGATGAGATGGGCGAGGATATTCAGCCGAACGTGCTGCGCTGCAACGGGGCGGTGGAGTGCAAGAAAGCGCTTCTGATGATGAAGGTCGGACGTCTGGCGGAGGATTTTGTCGAGGGTATGGCCTGTGTCGGCGGCTGCGTCGGCGGACCCAGCAAGAATATGACGGAGCAGGCAGCGAAGAAGACCCGCGACGAGATGATCGGGCAGGCGGATAAGAGGAATGTCCATGAGAACCTGAAGGCGCTCGGCGCTGATAAGATACCGATGCACCGCGGCGAGAGAAAACAGAACGAGCCGTGGATGTAAGCAAAGAACCGGCGGCCTGCCTTATGCAGGCCGCCGGACAGCGTTCAAGCGCCGCTAATCATCGCTGATTTCAAAAAGCCCTTGGCAGGATCTGGTATTTATGGTAAGATAGCCTCACGGCGCCGTGCATGGGGAAAGGATGCGTATGGCGAATCGAAAGGTCTATCTGGTTGACACAGAGAATATAGGAAGCGCGTGGAAGGAACTGCTGCCGAAGAAGGGCAGCAAGGATATGCTGGTTCTGTTCTACACCGAGTATTCTCCGGGGATATCCTATTCAGACCTGGACTTTATCCGCCAGTATCCGTCCTCGTTCGAGACGGTTGAATGTTTTCCGGGCAAGAACGGGCTGGATTTCCAGCTGGTATCCTATCTGGGATACCTGATCAAATCCGCTCCGAAGACGGATTACATCATTGTTACCAACGATACCGGATACGACGCGGTGGTTAAGTTCTGGACAGGCCGGGATATGTCGGTGAAGAGACAGACCAAATCAGAGCTGACGCTTCCGGAGAAGGCGGAGGAGACGGACGTCTTCGCGGAGGCAAAGGAGATGCTTAAGGGTCTCCTGTCGGATGAATATTCCGACGAGGCATATGTGGACGGGATCTTTAAGATCATCTGTGATTATGACGCCAAACGGCTTCAGGAGTTGTATCAGGCCCTGCAGAAGGAGTACACTCCTGACGGCGGAAGCGCGATCTATCGGATGATCAAGCCCCAGCTGCGTATGATTTACAAGAAGATACCGAAATGATTTCAGGCCATGTACGGCGCCGGAGAAAGAAACGTCTGCCGGGAAAGCGGAAAAGCTTTCCGGCAGACGTTTTTCGTGGTGTTTTGTGCGCCGCAGATCTATCGAGAAGTCAATGGTTTTGTTATGAACGTCCGCGCAGCCCAATATGCTCTCATCCACGCAGTTCGTCATACTCCACCGCCGCCAGCGTATGCAGCACCCGCCGCAGCCGCAGGTGTGCGGCGTTGGCGCGGGTCGGATGCACCCGGTTGTTCAGAAGCACCACATAGAGTCCGCTGTCCGGCGACACGAAAATGTGCGGCCCGGTGAAGCCGTTGTGTCCGAATCCGGTCTGGTCGAAGAACTGTCCCGAATAGCTGTAGTAGCCGTTAGCCAGATGGAATCCGAGGCCCCGGTTCTCGTCCATGCCGGGCGTGTAATTGCGGATTGCCGTATCGAAGATCCGCCTCGGCAGATAGACCTCGCCGTCCAGCGTCCCGTGGCCGGTCAGCATCCGGGCGAAGCGGATGCAGTCCTCCAGGTCAGAGAAGACGCCCGCGTTGCCGGAGACGCCGTTTAAAAACCGGGCGTTTTCATCGTGGACCCGGCCGCAGAGCCAGACGCCGGTCTTGTGGTCCCGCTCGGTGAAGGCCGTGTTCGACGGATCGACGGGCTGGTCGCCCGGGTGGTAGCCGGTGTGGGTCATGCCCAGGGGGCCGAAGACCTCTTCCTGCGCCAGCACGTCCAGCGTCTTCCCGCTGATCCGCTCCAGGAGTTTCCCCAGAAGGATAAAGCCCATGCAGCTGTATATTTCCTTCGTCCCCGGCTGGTACTCAAGCGGCTGGTGCAGCAGGAATTCCGCCGCGTCGTCGCCGGGCTTCATATAGTCCTCCAGCATGATGTGGGCCGGGAACCCGGACGTATGGGTCAGCAGATGGAAAATGGAAATGCCCTGCTTGTCTTCCGGCACCATGTCCCCAAAGTGCAGGGGCAGCATATCTGCCAGATCCAGCTTCCCCGCGGCGATATAGCGCAGTGTGATCATGGTGGTGGACAGGATTTTGGTGACGGACGCCATGTCATATAAGGTATGTTCGTCGACAGGCGCGGCGTCTTCCGTATAGGAAGTGGTTCCGAAGGTTTCTTTTACATAGAGCCGGTTCCGGTCGCCGATGGCCAGCGCGGCGGAAGGGACCTGTTTCTCCTCCACAGCCTGGCGGATCCACTGGATTGATCTTGCAAATGGTTCCATAGGTTCGCCTTTCTTAGTTTCTTCATATTACCCGCAGTTTCAAAAAAATTATACCATATGAAACAAAGGTTGTCAATTCTGACGAAGTAACGAAATAAACGTTCATACTCTATTTCATTGACAAACAAGTTCAATTCTGTTATAAATACAAGGAGCAGACTGGCGCTTCATCAATGCAGAACTGTAAAGTAAATAGGCGCTGTAAGAGAAAGGCAAACAGACTGAGCATGAAGACGTGCCACAGAGTTTGCTTCTTATTATACTCAGGGCTTATTGTTGTCAGACGCTTTGTGGATGGCCATCCCGCTGATCAGGTGCGTTTTGGCCGGCAGACGAAGCAGCAGGGCGCGGTCTGTGGATCCTGTAGTGGGTTAAAAAGAGAAAGAGAGGATGAAAAACTATGTGCAAGAACAAGAGACTGCTCGCGCTTCTTCTGGCGGGAGCGATGGCTCTCAGTCTGGCAGGCTGCGGCGGCGGTTCCGGAGACAGCACCGGTACGACGACGGCAGCGGCCGGCGGTGATACCGCGGCGACGACGGCAGCGGCCGGCGGGAGTTCGGATGAGACGACGGCAGCGGCGGCGGAGAATGCGGAGCCGTCCGTATACCGTACCCTGTACTCCAGCGAAGTGACCACGCTGAACTACCTGACCAGCGGCAGCACCAATGACTGGTCCATCGGCGCCAATGTGGTCGACAATCTGATTGAGTACGATAAGTACGGAAAGTTATTGCCTTCTTTGGCTGAGTCCTGGGAGAGCAATGATGATCTGACTGAATGGACTTTCCATATCCGTCAGGGCGTTAAGTGGGTGGACAAGGATGGCAACGAGGTGGCAGATGTTACTGCCAACGACTGGGTGTCAACTGCAAAGTATATGAATGATGCCCGCAACGATTCCGATAATCGTTATATGTATTCCACCGGCGCAATCGTTACCAATGCGCAGGAGTATTACGATTATACCGCTTATCTGCTGAGCTGCGAAACATATGGTTTTGAGGAAGGCGATGAAAATGCGGTTGACGATGAGGGGAATGCCATTGAGGTCGTGGAGCCGGTCGACCCGGATTCTATCGGCGTCAAGGCAGTCGATGATTATACGCTGGTGATCAGCCTGGATCAGCCTTGCCCATTCTTCTTAAGTGTATTGAGCTACACTGCGTTCATGCCTGTATACGGGCCGTTTTTGGAGCAGGTAGGAGACCAGTTCGGCTTGGATGCTGATAATCTGCTGTACTGCGGCGCTTACATACTGTCCAGCTTTGAGCCGCAGCAGGAGCATGTGCTGACCAAGAACCCGACCTACTGGGATAAGGACAATGTGTTTATTGATGAGATCCGTTCGACTTACAATGCGGAGGCTTCCAGCATCAGCCTTCAGATGTATCTTGACGGCGAGGTAGACGGCGCCAGCATCGACACGAACCTGCTTGACAGTATGCTTCAGGATGATACAACAAAAAATCTGATCCATACTACTCGGCGTGATCTTACATACAGTTACTGGTATATGTTCAATTTCGATCCGCACTTTGATGAGGTTTATGAACCGGAGAACTGGAAGATTGCTGTGAACAATGTCAACTTCCGCAAAGCCTTGACAGCCGGACTTGACCGTGTGCGTGCCCTGACCGTAACGGATCCCTATAATCCGGAGAATCTGCTTAATAATACGGTGACTCCTGCTGAGTTTACGGTTGGTGACGGCGTGGATTTCACCCAGTATCCGGCGTTAAAGCCGTATTCTGATGGGGATAGCTTTGATGAGGCCGCGGCGGTTGCCTATAGAGACAAGGCACGTGAGGAACTGGAAGCTGCGGGTTGTACCTTCCCGGTCAAGGTTCTGATGCCGTACAATCCTACAGTTACCAACTGGGATCATGAGTGTCAGATCGTGGAGCAGCAGATGGAAGGACTTCTGGGAGAGGACTTCATTGATATCATCGTTGAGGCCGGCCCGGAGACTGGATTTTTGGGAGAGGTCCGTCGCTCTGGAAAGTATGCATTTATGAAATGCAACTGGGGTGCTGACTATTCGGATCCGCTGACATATACCGAACCCTTTGGTATTGATAATAGCTATAACTTCTGGGATAAGTGCGAAGACGAGACAACGCATGCATTATTTACGCAGTGGTATGAGATGGTTTATGGTACCGAGGCTGCGATTAAGAATGGCCTGCGTGATGAGAGCATACCGGAGAGTGATTGGGTGACTGGAGCTTCCCAGATTTACGAGGACAATACAGCCCGCTATACTGCATTTGCCGAGGCTGAGGCCCTGCTTCTGGAGAATGCGATTGTAGCTCCGATCACGATCGACGGATATGACTATACCATTTCTAATCTTAACCCGCTGGAAGGCGAATATGCTCCTTACGGTGTATCGCTGCAGCGCTATAAGTATCAGCATCTGTACGATACTTCCATGAACATGGAGGAGTTCAATACCGCTTACGCACAGTGGGAGACTGAACGTGCGGGCGCTCTTACAGAGTAGGAATTGACAGGAGTGAAGCCGGTTTTTGTATAGGCAGAATAGGATAATACCGCGTCAGGCTGCGGCCTGACGCGGTCATGCGGTTTTACCGGATTATCTGTGATGTCAGGAGGATGCCAGAGATTATCCGGTAAAATCGCATATTGCGTGCTCTCCCCAAGTCTAGTCTGAGGATGCGGCAGACAGAGGACCGGAGCAATATGCCATACGCGAAAACCAAAAAAGGAGGAGGTAGCATTGGCGAAATATATTTTAAAAAGAATCCTGCACGCGATTTTTACTCTTCTGATCGTTATCACGGTCGTATTTGCACTATTGCGTCAGATGCCGATCGAGGGTTATTTTAATAACATTGATAAGATGAGCAATGCGCAGATTCAGGTGCGGCTTACGAAGCTTGGTCTTACCAGACCGTTGCCGGTTCAGATCTGGAATTATCTGGTTCAGGTATTTCATGGGGATCTGGGAACCTCCAATAAATTCCGTAACGGCTATTCCATTGCCAAGATCATCCTGAACAAAGCGCCTATTTCCATTAAACTGGGGCTTTTAAGCCTTGTCGTATCTCTGGTGGCGGGAATGTCCTTGGGCATCCTGATGGCCCGTTCTACCAGGACGAAGTGGAAGTTGTGGGATAGGTTTGGGACAGTGTTCATTGTCATTATTGAGGCGGTACCTTCGGCAGTGTATCATCTGCTGATTCAGCTGTACGGCAGCAGTCTGCTGGGAGTGTCCATGCTTTTTAAAGAGGGCGAGCTGATGACCTGGATCCTGCCGATCTTCTCCCTGTCCATCGGCAACATCGCCTACTACGCCATGTGGCTGCGGCGGTACATGGTGGATGAGGCCAATAAGGACTATATCCGTCTGGCCCGGGCGAAGGGCGTGCCCTCCGGCCGTATCAGCCGTCAGCACGTTTTCCGCAATGCGGTGGTACCGCTTGTGCAGTATCTGCCCAACTCGATCCTGCTGACCATCGTGGGTTCCCTCTATGTGGAAAGTCTTTACTCGATTCCCGGTATGGGCGGCCTGCTGATCCAGGTGATCAAGCTGCAGGACAATACCATGGTTCTTGCGCTGGTGCTGATTTACTCGGCGATCTCGGTTCTCGGACTGCTTCTGGGAGATATCGCGATGGGTCTTGCTGATCCGCGGATCAGCTTCGTAAAGAAAGAAGGTGCTCGCTGATGACATTGCGCGGAATGAAAGAATCCCAGCTGGAACGATCTCTGGAAACCCAGCTTAAGAAGGATCTGAATCCGACCGAGGCTTACGCGAACCTGCCGGAGGACGAACTGTTCGCCGTGGCTGATTTCGACCACGCGGCGGCGGAGCGGGGCGGTTATTCCAACTACTCCTACTGGGGCGCGACCCTGCGGGCATTTTTCAAGAATAAAGTGGCCGTGTTTTTCCTGTGCGTGATCGCGGCGCTTCTGCTGTTTACGTTTATCCAGCCTTTCCTGCCGAATCAGCTGGATCCGAAGACTATTTATGATGATCCGGCCACCGGCAGGCAGTATATCAACCATCCGCCGGATGGGCAGTTCTGGTTCGGCACCAACGCCATCGGCCAGGACCTGTGGGCCAGGACATGGGCCGGAACCCGGACTTCCCTGGGCATCGGCTTCGTGGTGGCCTGCTTCGAGGCCCTGTTCGGCACCCTGATGGGGACTCTGTGGGGCTATGTGCGCAAGCTGGACGCGTTGTTTACAGAAATTTATAATGTGTTTGATAATATTCCCCAGACGCTGATTCTGATCCTGATATCCTACATTATGCGTCCGGGCATCACGACGATCATATTCGCCCTGTGCCTGACGGGGTGGCTTGGCATGGCCCGTTTCATCCGCAACCAGATCGTGATCATTCGCGACCGGGATTACAACCTGGCGTCCCGCACTCTGGGCGTCGGAACCGGCAGGATCATTACCAAGAACCTGCTTCCGTATCTGGTATCGGTCATTGCCCTGCGCGTGTCCCTGGCGATCCCGTCGGCCATCGGCAACGAGGTGTTCGTTACTTACATCGGCATCGGCCTCCCGACGGACATTCCGTCTCTGGGCAACCTTGTGCAGGCTGGCCGCGTGCTGATGAGCCAGGCGCCGCTTCGGTATCAGCTGCTGTTCCCGACGACGGTGCTGGCGATCATCACCATTTCCATGTACATCGTCGGCAACTCCTTCGC
>CANREE010000044.1 GCA_947629545.1 uncultured Lachnospiraceae bacterium
ATAATTCCTGAATGATTCCCCCTTTCGCAACATGAGAAAATATAACGGTGGGTGTTTTACCTGTGTGGAATCCGCCGGAGAACAAGTGGTCCCGGCCATGATGCCAGATACATGATAACGGAAGACGGAATGTCTTCCGAACAAGACCATCTTAACATATATGCAAAATAATTGCAAGTTCAGCCTAAGATTAAAAAATAGAGGAAAGGGCGGGAAAAGGTGTAGAATTTTGGTATAAAACGGTTGCGCTGCCGCCTCCGTTTAGAGTATAATGGAAGGCGTTACCAATCGGATTTTTATGAGGAAAACGATATGAAAAAATTATTTAACGACGGCTGGCTTTTTGCCGAAATGCCCCTCGGGGAACTCCCTGAAGAAAGCGATTACAAGCCGGTGGATATTCCCCACGACTGGCAGATCTGGCATGTGGACGATCTGTACCGGACATCTGACGGCTGGTATAAAAAGACATTCTGCGCCGAAGGTACTGCCGGGAAGATCTATACCCTGCGCTTTGAGGGCGTCTATATGGACAGCGAGGTGTATCTGAACGGAGATCGGATCTTTGAGTGGAAATACGGCTATACGACCTTCGATGTCCCGCTTGCGCTGCGGGAAGGAGAAAATGAAATTAAGGTCCGTGTGAGATATCAGAATATCAATACACGATGGTATTCCGGTGCAGGAATCTTCAGGGATGTCTGGTTCCGCGAAACCGGCGAGAATTATATTGTCGAGGACGGAACCTATGTTGTGAGCCGCCCGGAAGGCGACTGGAGCGCAGAAGGCGGCAATCAGTGCGTGGAAGACAGCTGTCCGGAGGCGGGCAGTCAGTGCGGAGAAGACGGTCTGAACACGGATGACTGCCGTCCGGAAAGCAGCAGCCGTTTCGAGACAGTTAGCCGATGTAAGGAGGGGATCCGGTGCGAGGAAGACAGCCGTCCCGAAAGCGGCAGCTGGCACATGGAGATCGACACGGAGATCTGCGCGGCGCGGGACTGCGTCGTGAAGCATACCCTTTATGACGCGGCGGGAACCGCCGCAGCGTCCGCGGAGACCGCGGTACCGGCCGGCACTGCCAAAGTAACGCAGGGATTTGACGTCCTGAATCCGGAACTTTGGAGTCCAGAGCATCCATATCTGTATTCTCTTCTGACGGAGCTGTTTGTCGGAAACGAACCCGCCGACCAAAGATCCGAGCGCGTCGGCTTCAAATCCTGCCGTTTCGACAGTGAAAAGGGTTTCTTCTTAAACGGCAGAAACAGGAAGCTGAACGGCGTCTGCATGCACCACGATCAGGGCGCTCTGGGCTCTGCCTTCAACGTAAACGCGGCGAGACGGCAGCTTACGAAGTTGAAGGAAATGGGCGTCAACGCTATCCGGACCTCCCACAACCCGCCGGCGCCGGGTTTCATGGATCTGTGCGATGAGATGGGCTTTCTGGTGGACAGCGAGGCCTTTGATATGTGGCAGGACCGGAAGACGGAATTCGATTACGCGCGTTTTTTTGACGATTGGCACGAGCGCGATGTGGCAAGCTGGATCCGGCGCGACCGGAACCGGGCGAGCATCATCATGTGGAGTATCGGCAATGAGATCGGCGACACCAACGATATCCCGCGGGGCGAGGAGCTGACCAAAGAACTGATCCGGTGCGTCCGGATCCATGACTATAAGAACGTCCATCCGGTCACGATCGGCTCCAACCATATGCGCTGGCAGGGCGCGCAGAACTGTGCGAAGCATCTGGGCGCGGTGGGCTATAACTATCTGGAAAGCATTTATGACAGTCACCATGAGAAATATCCGGACTGGGTGATCTACGGCTCGGAGACTGCATCGACGATTCAGTCGCGGGGTATCTATCATTTCCCGGCGGCGGTTTCTGCCACTACCTACGACGACAGCCAGTGCTCGTCGCTGATGAATTGTTGCACCGGTTGGGGCGCGCCGAACGTCGAACATAACATCACCGAGGACAGGAACCGGCCCTATTCCCTTGGGCAGTTTATCTGGACCGGCTGGGATTATATCGGAGAGCCGACGCCGTACCACACAAAGAATTCCTTCTTCGGCCACATCGATACCGCCGGCTTTCCGAAGGACAGTTTCTACGCCTATAAGGCGGAGTGGAACAAGACAGCGGAGCCGTTTGTTCATCTGCTCCCGTCATGGGACTGGAATGAAGGACAGCTGATCGACATTTTCGCGTACTCCAACTGCGATGCGGTTGAGGTATTTATAAATGGCCGCAGCCTTGGAAGGGCTACTTATAATCATATCGACGGCCATACCCTTTCGGGGCGCTGGCAGGCGGCGTATGAGGCGGGCGAGCTGAAGGCTGTGGGATACAATGCAGCCGGCGAGCCGGTTTGCACGGATATTCGCCGCACGCCGGGGGATGCCGCGCGGCTTTCAGTCCAGACTGACCGCGGGACGGTTACGGCCAATGGCACGGATTTGGTGTATCTGGAGATCACGGCCGTTGACAGCGACGGAAATGCCTGCGACAACGCGAGAAACCGGGTGAATGTAAGCGTCTCGGGGCCGCTCAGGCTGATGGGCATGGACAATGGCGACAGCACCGATTATGAGGAATATAAGACCAACTCCCGCAGGCTTTTCGGCGGAAGGCTGGTTGTGATCCTGGGAACGACATTTGAAGCCGGCGAAGGCGTGGTTACGGTAAGTTCTCCGGGGTTTCCGGATGAGACCGTCAGGATTTCTGTCATAAATGCGGACACGCCGGAACGAACTGCTAATGCGCCGGAGAAAGATGTCTGTGCGTCTGAAAAGCAGTTTTGCATATCAGAGAAAACTTCCGGCGGATCAGAAGTGAACACCTGCACTGCAGATGGAACATACGACACACCGGAATCGAACGTCTGCGCTGCGAAGGAAGCTGCCTGTGCAGCAGAAGGCAAGTCCTGCACTGCGGAAGGCATTTCCTGCCTCCAGAAGGTCGAATGCGGCTGCCGCAGGGAAGATATCAGCGTCCGTAAGATCGGACTCAGCGTATCGGAGAAACGGCTGACCCCCGAGTGCCCGCAGGCGACTGCGAAGATCAGGCTTTATCCCGCAAATGCGGCGCCGGCTCCAGACGACATCGGATTCAAGGCGGTCACTATGACAGGCGTCGAGACGAATCTTCTTAAGATTGAGCCTACCGCGGACGGCGCGCTTTTGATGCCGCTGGGCGACGGTGTCTACCGTTTCCGGGCGTTCTGCAGAAACGGCGGGAAATACGAGGAAGTGCTCTCTGAGATTGAGATGGAGAACGCGGGCTTCGGCCCTGCGGCGGTTAACCCCTATGAGGGAGTTGTGCTTGCCTCTCTGGCCGCCAACGCGGATGAACTGAATTCCGACATGGGCGGCGGGGTTCTTCTGAGAAGAACGAAACGGGTGCTTTTCCGCAACGTCGATTTTAAGAAGGCCGGCTCGGATGAGATCACGATCGGCATCTATACCTACAATGAAAATGTGATTCCGGTGGAGCTGTACGCCGATGGCGAGATGGTCGACACCCTGCATTTTCAGGCAAAAAATGAGTGGAATGTCTACAAATACAATACATTCACGCTTCCCCGGACGCTTAAGGGCGTTCATGATCTGGAATTCGTGTTTAAGGAAGAACTGCGTTTCCTCGGGTTCCGCTTCGCGGCTCCCCGCCGCCTTGGGACTTTGATCCACGCTCTGGATAACGACGCGGTCTACGGCGACAGCTTTGCGGAGGGCAAAGAAATGCTCGAGAAGATCGGCAACAATGTCAGCGTCTGCTTCGAGGGCGTTGATTTTGAAAACGGCGCCCGCAGAGTCGAGATCACCGGCCGCACGCGGAACCGGCGCGACACGATAAGGCTGTCATTCGCGGCAAGGGAAGATGCCGCGGGGCAGGGGAGTGTGCCGGGGCAGGAGAAGGAACCAGAGCAGGAAAATCCACATGCACAGGAAAATGCATCGGCGCAGGATAGTGTGGATCTGGAATTTGCGGGGAGCGGGGACGAAGAGGCCGTGACGAGATCGTTTGCGATCCCGGAAATTTCCGGAGTGCGGAATCTTACGGTCGTGTTCCTCCCAGGGACTGATTTTGATTTCCGTGCGATCCGTTTTCTGGGGTAGAGAATTTCCGTGCGATGCGCTTTGTGAACAGGAGATTCCCGGCCAATTCATTTCCCGGGACAGGAGATTTTCGGGCGATCCGTTTTCTGGGGTAGGGGTTTCCGGAACAGGAAGCCCGTAACTCCGGCAGAAAGACAGGATTGACAATCTGAAAAAGGTAACCGGCTGCCGCTGATAACGAGACTTCGCCGACAGCCGGCTTCCTGCAGACAGAAGAACGTCGGAATACGGCTTCGCGGAATAACTGAAAACTGCGAAGCCGTTATTTTTTATCGCTGAAACTGCCAGCTGTCAATCTCATAGGACTCGCCGGAGAAGATCAGACAGAGATCATGGACGCCGGTGACGCCCTGAGTAAGTGCAGCTGTGTACGCAGTGAAATCTCCGGCAGCGTCTTCAATGGGCAGATATCCAAGGACCGGGCCGTCCGGACCGTCGGCGCGGATCTGAATCACGCCCGAGCCGTGCTGTCCGTTCTGGGTTCTGACAAATGCGCTGAAAGACGTCGGCGCCCTGTCTCCGAAATCCACGCCTTTTACCAGAATATAATCACCGGAATCGATGCCGCCCAGGGCCATATGACCGGAGCCGCATTCCTTTGCTTCCGCATCGGCGGGAACACACTCGGCGCCGGCAGAGACGGCCATGCAGACGGCGGGATTCATTTCATATGGATCCACATACGACAGCTGCAGGATGCCGCGGAGCGTCTGGTGAATCTTGCCGATCGTGCCGTCTTCGCCCATGGTAAACTGGTTGACATGGGTGGAGCGGTAGCCGTGTTCGACGCCCATGGCTTTCTCCAGCGTCCTGGCGTGGTAGGTGATGTACCATCTGTCCTTGAACTGGAACACGCAGTGATGGTTATTTCCATAAAGGCCGAAATATTTGCCGGGATTCTCCAGAATCGTTTCCTTTACGGTGAACGGTCCCATGGGGCTGTCGCTTTCCATACTGACGATCTCCGCGTTGTGGAAGCCGTAGCGGGCAGTACCCTGTGCGTCCACCTGCCAGTTGGAGCAATAGGTATAATAGTATTTGCCGCCGTATTTGTGGATGCCGGAATCTTCAAAGAGATAGGGCGCGTCAATGGCAATGGGGTCGCCCGCCAGGCTGATCATGTCGTCGCCCAGCTGCACGACCCGGCCGGTTCCGGGATCGGCTGCTTTTCCTTCCGGAACGCCGCCTCCGAAATAAAGATAGGCTTTGCCGTCGTCGTCCACCAGCACGGCGGGATCAAAAAGCCACAGCACATAGGCACAGTTGGGGGTCTGCCGGGTAATCAGGCCGTGCCCCAGCGGATCGGTAAACGGACCTGTGGGGCTGTCGGCGGTGAGCACGCCGATGCCGCTGCCGGAGTCGGCGAAATAGAGGAAGAATTTCACCTTGCCGTCGATCTCTTTCCACGCGGCGGCCGGCGCCCATGAATTGTGCGCCCATTTGGCTGCGCCGGCGGGGCCCGCTACCTTGATCGCGCCGTGGTCAGTGAAATTGACCATGTCGGCCGTGGAGACCACATGGATGGTGCGGATCTGGCTGTAGGTATTTTCCACGATTTCTTTGTTGACATTGTACTCGAAGGCATCCGCCGTCATGTAGAAGTACACCCGGTCCCCATAGACCATCGCGAAGGGATCCGCGCCGAAGCACTGTGTCATGATCGGGTTGGCGTCATTGAAACCCTTGTAGCTTTGGGTGAGCGTGAGACCATCGAAGAGAGAGGCATAAGCGTCGTCTGCCGGAGTTTCTTCAGAAATCCCGGTCTGTATGTCAGCCGAAGCTGTCCCTGAGACTCCGGCATGAGTTTCTGCCTGAGATTCTTCCCGGCTTGCGGCTGTCTCTGACCGGCCGGAACTGCCGGCTTCCTGACTGCCGGCTCCCTGGCAGGCGCTCAGGCCCGGCAGGCAGAGTAAGATGACGGACATCAGAAGGATGGTATGTGTATTTTTCATCGTTTGCGTTCCTTTCTGCGTTATTTACCGTGCTGTATTCCGGATATTCCGGAATGAAAATGAATCAGCGTTATCATACCATGTTTCGGCTGATTCTGTATAGCGATTTATTGCGTGATCAATGCGCAATCATTGCGCTTTTGATATGTGATTTTATGTGATATCGCTTGCAAGCCATGGTGCAATATGATAGAATTTTAACGTATGTTTGCGCGCGTTTGTGCGCAGAAAATGCATGTTTTGAACGTGCGTCGAAGAAACGTGAAATCGCATAATCAGATAAGTTCAGGAGGACATTTTTATGAAGCAGCGAATTACATCTGCCAATCCCTACATGCCGCTCTGGGAGCATGTTCCGGACGGAGAGCCACGGGTATTTACATATAACGGTGAAACGCGCGTCTATGTGTATGGTTCCCATGATACTTTAAAAACTGATTACTGCGGACCGGATCAGGTGGTCTGGAGCGCGCCGGTGGATGATCTGACGGACTGGACCTGCCACGGCGTCTGCTACACGGCCACGGACGGCTCCACGCTGTTCGCACCGGACGTGGTGCAGAAGGGCGATACCTTCTACCTCTACGCGGCGGAGAATCACGGCAGCCGGATCATGGTGGCGTCGTCGAAGAATCCGGCGGGGCCGTTTGAGAATCCGGTCCTGACCCAGCTTGGCTTCGACCCCGGCGTCCTAGTGGACGACGACGGGCGGGTCTACGCTTACTGGGGCTTCTGCCGCTGCTTCTGCGCGGAGCTGAACGACGACATGGCGACGATCAAAGAAGGCACATTTCACGCTGATCCCATGGGCCATACGCCGGACGGCTGGAATCCGAAGAACAATGAAGTCGGACTTGATACGCGGGACGCGTTTTTCGAGGCGTCCAGTCCCCGGAAGGTGATGGGCAAATACGTCTACATTTATTCCAAACGCTATGTCACGCCGGTGCCCGAACTGGGCGTCTACGGTCCGTGCAATGGATTTTTGTCTTACAAATACAGCGATTCTCCGCTGGACGGCTTCAAAGAGGGCGGCGACATCAGCTTCAACGGCGGCGAGATCCTGCGTTTGCCTGATGGCACCGGGCAGCAGACCTACCGCTGGGGCAACAACCACGGCTCGATCATCGAGATCAACGGAAAATGGTACGTCTTTTATCACCGCCACACCGGGACGGACGAGTTCGCGCGGCAGGGGATGCTGGAGCCGGTGGATGTGGCTATGGGGAAGGACGGCAAGGTCTATATCGGCGACATTACCTTCGTGGGCGGCGAACCGGTCAGCTCGAAGCCGGTGGAAATGACTTCGCAGGGCGGCCATATCAATGGCCTCGACGCGTATCAGATCATTTCCGCGGGGTACGCCTGCCATTTAAGTCCGCTCCGTCAGGCATATGTCAAGCCGGTCTATGAGCAGATAGAGGGCGTTTCCGCGCCGGTTGTGGGAATTAAGGACGGGACGACGGCAGGCTTTCGGTATCTGCAGTTCGGTGCGGCGGCGCCGAAGAGCGTGACGGTCCGGGCGGCGGTGAAGGCGGCAGAAGCCGGCAACTCCATGACAGTGCGTGTGCGTCTTGACGACTGGCGCGGCCGGGTGGTTGCGGAGCTTGCGGTCCGGCCGGGAGATATGGCGGAATATTCGGCTTCTGTGACGGCCGGGATCGTCGGAAAGCACGCGGTGTATTTTGAATTTACCGGCGGCGGGGAAGCGGAGTTCGACTGGTTTACGTTCGATTTGTGAGATGTGACTGCCGCATGCAACTGTAAGCTGTAAAACACCAGTGCTTTTGTAAGCGCGGCAGGTTGGCGAATCACCGGTGCGGCTGCGGCGGAACCATAACGCGCGGAAATGTGGTTTGAAAAGGAGAGTTCAGAGAATGGGTATTCGGTTTATCGAGGATCAGAAGCTGTTTCGGATTTCGGCCGGCGACGTGGAGTATGTCATCGGCATTGCGGATGATAAATATGTGGGTCATGTGTATTTTGGGAAGAAACTGGACGACGACCGCTGCGGATATCTGATGCGCACCGGCGAGCCGCCGTTCGTGCCGTCGGAGAATCTGCGGGAGAAATGTTCCTTCGCGGATACATTTCCGACGGAGTACGCCGCGTGGGGCGTGGGAGACTACCGGCAGAGCAGTCTGCGGGTGCGGACGGAGGCGGGATACCGCGGGTGCGAGCTGCATTATGCGGGATATCGGATCCTGGACGGAAAGCCGGGGCTTCCAGGGCTTCCGGCTACGTTCTGTCGGATCGAGGATGTGAGGTCCGGGCAGCCGGCTGCGGGGCAGACAGCCGTGGGAGACGTCACGGGTATTGGAGCGGGAAGCGCGGAAGCGACTGTTCAGGCAGTCCACGCCGCAGGCGGCCAGACCCTGGAGATCGACCTGCGGGACGAGGTTATAGGGTTAAAGGTTACGCTGCGCTACAGCGTTTTCGACGACAGCCGCG
This sequence comes from uncultured Lachnospiraceae bacterium, assembly GCA_947629545.1. Lineage (GTDB taxonomy): Bacteria > Bacillota > Clostridia > Lachnospirales > Lachnospiraceae > UBA3402. Next base: position 8,523 of record CANREE010000044.1, read on the forward strand.
CCGTGATCCGGAGCGCGGAACTGGTCAATGAGAGCGCTTCCACGATCTATGTGGAGAAGGTCTTAAGCGCCAGCTTTGATATGGATATCAGCGACCGGAACCTGTGCGGCGGGCTGGTCGGACGTGGCTGCGGCGGCGCAGGGATCGGCGCGGGTTCCGATTCCGGCATGGACATGCTGACGCTTCACGGCTCCTGGGCCAGGGAGCGGCATAGGAACCGCCGGCCGGTGACGCTGGGGCGGCAGATGGTGTCGTCCTTTAGGGGCGAGTCGGGCCATCAGGACCATCCGTTTATTGCAGTGATGGACTGTGACGCCGGGCAGGACGCAGGAGATGTGTACGCGATGCATTTCATTTATTCCGGCAACTTCACGGCGGAGGCGGAGCTGAACCAGTTCGGCAGCCTGCGCATGATGATGGGCATTAATCCGGAGGGCTTTGAGTGGGCGCTGCGGCCCGGCGAGACCTTCACGGCGCCGGAGGTGGTCTGCGTCTATTCCGACGAGGGTCTCGGGAAAATGACCCGCACCCTCCACGATCTGTACCGGAACCACCTGATCCGCAGCCCGTACCTGCATAAGCAGCGTCCGATCCTGATCAACAACTGGGAGGCGACGTATTTCAAATTCAATGCGGACAAGCTGGTGGATATCGCGCGGGAGGCGAAGAAGCGGGGCATCGAGATGCTGGTCATGGACGACGGCTGGTTCGGAAAGAGGGATTCCGACAACTGCTCCCTGGGCGACTGGGGCGTGAACGAGGAGAAGCTGGGCTGCAGCCTGAAGGAGCTGGTGGACCGGGTGAAGGCCGAGGGCCTGAAGTTCGGCATCTGGTTCGAGCCGGAGATGATCTCGCCGGATTCGGATCTGTACCGGCAGCACCCGGACTGGGCGATGCAGCTTCCGGGGCGTACGCCGACCCAGAGCCGTGCCCAGTATGTGCTGGATCTGTCCCGGCCTGAGGTGCGGGAGTACGTCTATGGCTGTGTGGCGAAGATCCTGCATAGCGCGGACATTTCCTATGTGAAATGGGATTCCAACCGGCAGCTGACCGATCCGGGTAGTTCTTATCTTGCGGGTGATCAGCAGGGCGAGCTGGCCCATCGTTTCACGCTTGGGATCTATGAGTTGCAGGAGAGGCTTCTCGCAGAATTCCCGGATTTATTATTGGAGAACTGCTGCGGAGGCGGCGCCAGGTTTGACCCGGGCATGCTCTATTACAGCCCGCAGATCTGGTGTTCCGACGACACGGACGCCGTGGAGCGGCTTGAGATCCAGGAGGGCACGGCCATGCTTTATCCGCTGGGCACCATGGGAGCCCATGTCAGCGACTGCCCGAACCACGCGGTAGGGCGGACGACGCCGTTTAAGACCAGGGGCCATGTGGCGCTGGCGGGGACATTTGGCTATGAACTGGATATCACGAAGATCTCCGAGGCGGACCGGGAAGAGATTGAAAGTCAGGTCGCGATGTACCACCGGTTCGCGGATCTGAATCGGGAAGGCGATTACTACCGGATTGCGTCCTGGGCGGAGAACCATGTGCTGGACTGCTGGCAGGTGGTGGCGAAGGATCAGTCGGAGGCGCTGGTCACGTTCGTTCAGGTGCTTGGGAAGCCGAACCGGCACAGCCGGCGGATCAGGCTGAAAGGCCTGGATCCGGACGCGGATTACGCGGTGGAGGAATATACCGGCGAAGTGCGTAAAGAAGCCGGAGAAAACCGCGGGAAGGATGAAGGCGTCGCGACAGCGGAAACCGGAATAATGGAAGATGCCGGGACGGACGGAGCGGCTCAGACCCGGACGGAAAGCGCGCCCGGGAAGGAGAAAACGGTTTACAGCGGCAGGCTTCTCATGAACGCAGGTCTTCTGATTCCGCCGAAGTGGGGCGATTTCGCCAGCGAACTGTTGTATTTGAAGAAACTTTAAAGATCCGCCGGCTTTTTGCCTGCGCTGCCATGGCAGGCCGGATGCCGGGAACATCAAAAAGTAAGAAGCGATACCGGGCAGGGAGCCGAAACAGGTTCCCTGCCAATTTAGCAATTTATGGGCAATATTTAACAAGATTTCGTTGGACAAAGAGAGGGAAATATGTTTAAATAATACTAACTGTAAATGATTGGAACCAATCATAATGCCATAATCAAGGAGGAAACTATGCTGTATATCGGTATCGATCTCGGAACATCAGCCATCAAGCTGCTCTTGATGGACCAGGAAGGCAAAATCTGTAACATTGTATCCAAGGAGTATCCGCTTTATTTCCCGCATCCGGGCTGGTCGGAACAGAATCCTTACGACTGGTATGACCAGATGATCGCAGGAATCCGGGAGTTGACTGCAGACTGTGATAAATCCACTGTCGCGGGCATCAGCTTCGGAGGTCAGATGCACGGTCTGGTCGTGCTGGATCAGCAGGATCAGGTGATCCGTCCGGCGATCCTGTGGAATGACGGGCGTACGGAGAAGGAGACCAATTATCTGAATGAGGTGGTCGGGAAGAAGACGCTGTCCCGGTATACGGCTAATATCGCGTTTGCTGGCTTCACCGCTCCCAAGATCCTCTGGCTGAAGGCCAATGAGCCGGAGAATTTCGAAAAGATTGCTAAGATCATGCTGCCCAAAGATTATCTGGCATACCGCTTAAGCGGGACCTTCTGCACCGATTATTCGGATGCATCCGGGATGCTTCTGCTGGATGTGGAGCACAGATGCTGGTCGAAGGAAATGCTTGATATCTGCGGAATTCAGGAGTCCCAGCTTCCGAAGCTGTATGAGAGTTACGAGGTGGTGGGCAGCCTGAAGGCGGACGTGGCCGCGCAGCTGGGCCTTCCCGAGACCGTGAAGATCATCGCCGGCGCCGGCGACAACGCGGCGGCTGCCGTGGGAACGGGGACTGTCGGTGACGGAAAGTGCAATATTTCTCTGGGAACGTCGGGAACCATTTTCATTTCCAGCAAGTCCTTCCGCGTCGATGAGAACAACGCGCTGCATTCGTTTGCCCACGCGGACGGCAATTATCACCTGATGGGCTGCATGCTCAGCGCGGCCTCCTGCAATAAGTGGTGGATGGACGAGATCCTCAGGACCACGGATTACGCGAGGGAGCAGGAGAAGATTGCGAAGCTGGGAGAGAATCCGGTGTTCTATCTCCCGTATCTGATGGGAGAGCGTTCGCCGCACAACGATCCCAGGGCGCGAGCGACATTTACCGGGATGACCATGGACACGACGAGGGAGGACATGACGCAGGCTGTCCTGGAGGGCGTCGCCTTCGGACTGCGGGATTCATTGGAGGTGGCCAGATCTCTGGGAATTCCGATCGAGCGGACGAAAATATGCGGCGGCGGCGCCAAGAGCCCGCTCTGGAAGACGATCATCGCCAACGTGATGAACCTGAAGGTGGATGTGATCGAGAGTGAAGAAGGGCCCGGCTACGGCGGCGCGATCCTGGCGGCGGTAGGCTGCGGCGAGTATGAGAGCGTGGAAGCGGCCGCGGAGAAGCTGGTGAAGGTTGTGGATACGGTAGAGCCGGATCCGGAGCTTGCTGCGAAATATGAGAAGCAGTACCGGAAATTCAGGAAAATATACCCGGCGCTGAAGGATGTGTTCGGGATGCTGACGGAGGACTGATATGGATACCGTTGTGACGGCTCCGAGGGATCCGGAGAAGAAGCGGAGCGGTTTCTATCTCATGCGCAGGAAAGATATCGCCGCCTCGCCCCAGCCGGACGGAAGAGGGATCCAGTTTTTGTACATGGACGGGGAGCGGCTGATCACCTGCGCCCGAATTGTGGGAAATGTTACGGATGAAAAGATCATCGATATGCTGAAGACCGCGGAGGGCTTCCGGGCGCTGGTGCACTCCATCGGCGTCAGCGCGGAGATCACGGGGGATGCGGCGCAGGCATCGGATCGCACCGACGCGTGGGAAAAGCCGGCCGCAGCGGATTCCGCCGGCGCGCGGGAAAAGCCGGAGGCGCAGGTTCTGCAGTTTGTCCTTCAAATGTATGGCAGGACGGATCCGCTTGTCTCCGGGACACAGATCCGGATACCGGTGCCCGCGGACGGGATGGAGCAGATCATCCGGCTGGACGACTGGGAGTGGTCCGCGGACGATAAGGTTCTGGGGCAGTTCCGGTTCGAATTTCCGGCTGCCGGAGAGACGGCCTCGGTGTCCGTAAGGCTCTACCTGCGGGACGGCTTTGAAGCGCCGGAGGAAGAGCCGGATGAGGACGTTGACTTAAGCTCGCCCTTCTATGCGGAGATGCTGGAACGCTCGCTTATGCAGACCGGGAATCCGGCGAGGCTTAAACGGGCGATCGCGAAGGCCAGGCGGGGGGAGGACGTCACCATCGCTTTTATCGGCGGTTCCATCACTCAGGGGGCGGGAGCGGTCCCGATCAACACGGGCTGCTATGCCTACAGGACATTTGAAAGGCTGTGCGCTCTGGCCGGCAAAGGAACCGATGAAAATATCCACTATATCAAGGCCGGCGTGGGCGGGACCCCGTCGGAGCTTGGCATGCTCCGCTATGAGCGGGACGTGCTGCGGGACGGAACCGTGCAGCCGGATATCGTGGTTGTGGAGTTCGCCGTCAATGATGCGGGCGACGAGACCGGCGGGGAGTGTTTCGATTCGCTGGTGAGAAAGATCCTGAAGGCCGCCAATGATCCGGCGGTTATCCTGCTGTTCGCGGTATTTGCCAACGACTGGAACCTGCAGGAGCGGCTGGCGGTCGTGGGAGAGGCCTACGATCTGCCGATGGTAAGCGTCCGGGACGCGGTGGTCGCGCAGTTCTATCAAAAACCCGGAGAGGGGAAGGTATTCAGCAAGAGTCAGTTCTTCTATGACTGTTACCATCCCACCAATCTGGGACATACGGTGATGGCGGACTGTATCGGATATCTGTTTGAGAGCGTAGATGGAACGCCGGCGCCGGAAGAATCCGCGGACATAGCGCCGGTTCCGGAGAAAGGTGCGCCGGAAGACGCGGCGCGGGAGGCCGTTTCGTTGGTCAGCGGTCTTGTGCCGCCCATTGGCGGGGAGTTCGAGGATGTGAAACTGTTTGACAGGAGCATGACGTCTCCGGATATTCATGTGGACTGCGGGAGCTTCTGCCATACGGACGAGGAGCTGCAGGCGGTGGAGATGGACCGAAACCTGGAGCCTACGAAGGAATTTCCCTATAACTGGATGCACAGGACGGGAAATGAAGAGAAAGCGGCAAAAGGCAGCGGACCGGCCGGCGATAAAGAAGGGCCGGAAGATGCGGCCTGCGTTCAGGCGCCCTTCCGGATGGATATCACCTGCAGCGCGCTGCTGCTGATCTATAAGGATTCCGGCAGTATGGCTGTCGGGAAGGCGGAAGTCTGGGCGGACGGTGAGAAAGTGCTCACGGCGGATCCTCATCTGAACGGCTGGACCCACTGTAACCCGCTTATCTGTTTCCGGGGCGGGGAGCGGAAGACGCATCATGTTGAGGTGCGGATGGCCCCCGGCGACGAGGAGAAGGCGTTTACGATACTTGGATTTGGTTATGTGCCGTGACCGGCAGCGCCGGGATACCGGCGTTATCTGCCGCAGGACTGACTGCAGGATCAGGAAAGCAGCGGCTGAGGCTGCATAAGGCGGGGCAGGAAAGGTGACAGGAATCATGAAAATGGAATTTAATAAGGATCAGGCGCCCCTGATCGTAGTGGAAAGTACTGGTTATGAGGGCGTCAGGAGGATCGCCGGAAAAGTGGCGGAGGATATCGGGAAAGTCGCAGGCTTTTGTCCTGAGGTGGTGACGGAGCGGGAACTGCAGACCCGGCACGCTACACAGATCATCCTCTGCGCCACGCTGGACAAAAGTCCGATGCTGGCGGCGCTGGCGGATGCCGGTCTTTTTGATTGCAGCTGTCTTTTAAAGGACGGCGGTAAAAAGAAATGGGAAGTTTACCGGATCCGGCGGCTGTCCCTTGCAGGCGTCGGGCTTTTCGGAGGCGTGGAGCAAATTCTCCTGATCTGCGGCAGTGACAAGCGCGGCACGATCTATGGGATGTTCTCCCTGTCGGAGTACATTGGCGTATCCCCGCTTTGTTACTGGGGCGATGTAGAACCGGTCAGACGGCAGACGCTTCTGATCGGCGAAGACATTGAGACGCTGTCGAAGGAACCGAGCGTGAAATACCGCGGCTTCTTTATCAATGACGAATGGCCCTGTTTCGGCAACTGGGTCATGAGACATTTCGGCGGCTTTAACGCTGCTGCCTATGAGACGGTGTTTGAACTGCTGCTGCGGCTTCGGGGGAATTATCTCTGGCCTGCGATGTGGACGGCCAGTTTTCCCCTGGACGGACCGGGCAGCGCAAATGAAGAGCTTGCAGACCTTTACGGTGTGGTTATAGGTTATTCCCACCATGAACCATGTCTGCGTGCCAGCGAGGAGTGGGACAAGGTCCGCGGCGAGAAAACCCGCTATGGAAACGAGTGGAATTTTTATACCAACGAGCAGGGGCTGACCAATTACTGGGAGGACGCGTTAAAGCGGAGCGGGAAATACGAGAATATTATTACGGTCGGCATGCGCGGCGAACGCGATACCTCAATGCTGGGGCCGGATGCAACGGTCACCGAAAATGTGAATCTGCTGAAGCGGATCATTACGAGGCAGCGGGAACTGATCGATCGCCATGTTACCCGGGAAAACGGCGAAGTCCCCATGCTTCTGGCGCTTTATAAAGAGGTGGAGCCTTATTTCTACGGGGATGAGGAAACGCCGGGGCTGAAGGACTGGGACGGTCTCGACGGCGTGACCTGCATGCTGTGTGAGGACAACTACGGGTATGTCCGTACGCTGCCGTCGGAGGAGATCCGGAGCCATAAAGGCGGCTTCGGGATGTATTACCATCTGGATTATCATGGGGCGCCTGTCTCCCATGAATGGGTGGATTCGACGCCGTTTTCAAAAATCTGGGAGCAGATGGGGCAGGTATATGAGTATGGCGTCCGTGAGGTTTGGATCGTCAATGTCGGCGATGTGAAGTTCCATGAGACTTCGCTGGCGTATTTTCTGGCGCTGGCTTATGATTATGAGCAGTGGGGATATGCAAATCCGGACAGTTACCGCGCATACACGGCGCGGTGGACGGCGACAACCTTTACGGAGGCATCCGAAAAGCTGCAATCGGAGATCGGTGAGGTTATGACCGGATACATTCGCTTAAACGGTCTTCGCAGGCCGGAGGCTCTCCATGCCGGGATTTATCATCCCTGCCATTATGGTGAGACAGACCGGATGCTTGCGGAGGCGGAACGCGTGGAGAAGCTCTCCTGCAGGGTAATGGATGAACTGCCGCAGTCGGATAAGGACGCATATTACAGCATGATCCATTTCCCGGCGATGGCCAGCATGAACCTTCTGAAAATGCACCTGTACGCCGGAAAGAACCATCATTATGCGTCGCAGGGGAGGACTTTAGCTAACGTCTATCGGAAGCTGACGAAAGCATGTATCGCCAAAGACCGTGCGTATGCGGAGGAATGGGCTGCGTTTCGCGGCGGCAAGTGGAGCGGTATGGAATTGGAGGCGCATATCGGGTTCACCCGTTGGAACGAGGATGACAGCCGGATGCCTGTGACGATGGAAATCGAGCCTGTGCCGATGCCGCGTATGAGTGTCTCGCGTGCCGATGAGGAGCGGACAGCGACGAAGACTTATGGTCCGCCGATGACAGTGCAGGTGCCGGACTTTTTGTATGCCGGTTGTGAGCAGGTGGATCTGGAGATCGGAAACGGAGGCGCTGAGGGATTTCATTATGAGATTACGGCAGATACGGATCAAATGTCGGAGACCTGCAAAGGCGCGGCGGGCAACGTGCTTCCCGCGTGGCTTACAGTGTGCCCGGCAAGCGGCGAGGTCGCAGAACTCCAGACGGTGACGCTTTCCTGTGACAGAAGTCTTCTTCCTGAGCAGGAACAGACAGTCCGCCTTATCGTCAGGGGCGGGGATGCGAGCGTCGCTGTGGAGATCTCCGGGAAGGCTGTGTCAGGATCTGACCTGCCGGAAGGGACTTTTCTGCCGCAAAACGGCGTCACAGTCATTGACGCAAAACATTATTGTGCGAAAAAGGATACAAGGAAGGGGAGTTTCCGCGCGATCGACGATTATGGAAAGTACGGCTGCGGCATGAAGGTATTTCCCAGTACCGCGGTGTTTTCGGAAGGGGAGGAGGCTCCTGCGCTGACCTACCGCTTTCTGGCGGAAACGGCCGGGGAGTATGAGATCGAACTTCTTACGGCTCCGGCAAATCCCCTGATGAACGGCCGGGGCGTTGGCGTGACGCTTGCATGCGCGCAGCAGGAACCGGTCCGGGTAGAGGTCATTCCTGCGGATTTCCGTTCGGGAGATTTTAATGACGATCGGTGGGCGAGAGCGGCGCTTGATCAGGAGCGGAGCACAAAGACGGTTGTTTCCCTGAAAGCGGGCGTACAGGAACTGACGGTCGGCGCCCTGGATGCAGGCGTCGTCCTGGAGCGGATACGGATCCGTAAGAGAGGGATTTCGGTGAAAGAATCCTATCTGGGACAGCAGGAGAGCAGCTGCTTTTGGGGGCAGCAGGGAGGAAAAGAATATGCCGGTACGGACAGACAATCCGATCATAAGGCTTGATTACCTGGATCCTGATGTGATTCGGACAGGCGATACTTATTATATGGTCTCTACGACCATGTATTTCATGCCGGGCTGCGAGATATTGCGATCCTATGACCTGATCCATTGGGAACACGCGGCCTTCGTGTACGACCGGCTGGACAGCACGTCCGACCAGCGGCTTGAGGGGAGCGGCAATATCTACGGAAAAGGTATGTGGGCGGCCAGTCTGCGCTGGCATAAGGGACGTTTCTATGTCTGCTTTGTCTGCAATGATACGGGAAAGACCTATCTTTATACGTCCGCCGCGATCGAAGGGCCGTGGGAGAAGCATATTGTCGAGGGCTTTTACCATGACTGTTCCCTTCTGTTTGACGATGACGGCAGTGTTTATATTGCTTACGGCAACCGGGACGTCTTTATTACCCAGCTGAAACCGGACTTAAGCGGTCCGCTTGAAGGCGGGCTGCATCGGATAGCGGTCAGCGATCAGGGAAATCCGTATCTGGGCTATGAGGGCTCCCATTTCTATAAGATCAACGGGAAATATTACCTTTTTCTGATCCATTCCCTCAGGGATCGCTGGATGCGGGCGGAGGCCTGCTTTGTGTCAGATTCACCGGAGGGGGAATTTACAGGCGGCGACGTCCTTGTGGACGATATGGGATATTTCGGGCAGGGCGTAGCCCAGGGCGGCATCGTAGATACGCCGGACGGGAAATGGTTCGCGGTCCTCTTTCAGGACAGCGGCGCCGTGGGACGGATCCCGATACTGGTTCCCATTTCCTGGGAGGGAGACAGGCCGGTGTTCGGGAAGACGCCCCGCACTGTAGAAACGGTTTCCGGCAGGCCCGGATATCGCTATGAGCCTCTTGTGCAGAGCGATGATTTTAAGGATGGGCCGTCTTTGGCAGAACCGGACGCCCAGGCCGATAAGCGCCTTTATGGCTGTTATGGACTGAAAAGCTGCTGGCAGTTTAATCACGAACCGGATCTGTCTCTGGTTCGTCTGGACCGTAAGCAGGGAGTGTTTTGGATCAGTACGGATAAATTGTGCGATTGTCTGACCCAGGCGAAGAACATACTGACGCAGAGAATGCTGTTTGCGGGCTGTGCAGGTGAGGTGCGCGTTGATATCAGTCGGATAAAAGAAGGCGATTACGCGGGGCTCTGCGCGCTTCAGGGACGTTACGGGATGGTGGCTGCGACAAAGCGAGGCGGACGGACCCTGATCGTCATGGAAAGCCGCGAAGACGCACAGGCTGTGGAGTGGGAGTCGATCGAGGTGAAAGGAGATACGGTCCGGCTGCGGGTCGAAGTGAATTTCCGCGATATGAGGGACGAGGCAGAATTCTTCTATCATGACGGATGCACCTGGAGAAGGATCGGGCCGGTCCATAAACTGCGTTTCCTGCTGGATCATTTTACCGGATGCCGGTTCGGGCTTTTCCTGTATTCGACACGGGAAACCGGCGGAACGGCAGGTTTTGGCGAGTTTTTGTACCGTGTGCCGGCCTGCGGCGGCGGTTGAAAGTACGCTGCGCGCGGCCTTTTCAGAACATTTTGTGGTTGAGATTCCGGTATTCTTTGGGCGTGCAGTGTCTGGTCTCCTTAAACAGGCGGTTGAAGGACGAGATGCTGGAGAAACCGGAGCGCAGGGCCACCTCAGTGATGGAAATGCTGCGGTCCGCAAGCAGCGCTTCGGCGATTTTCAGTCTCTGATGGTTCAGGTAACCGTTGAACGTGAAGCCGGTGTACTGTTTAAACAATCTGGAGAAATGAAACTTGCTGAAGCCGACGTGGGCGGCCATATTTTCAAGGTTAAGGGACTCCGCATAGTGGACATTGATATAGTCCAGCAGATTGTTGATCTTCAGGTATTGCTCCTTCTGTCTGGAAATGTCCGGATTGCGGGACAGCGTCTTGTCATAGAGGTAGTTATAGCCGAATCTGGCGAACAGACTGAGCATCAGGGAGCAGATGGTGAATTCCGAATATTCACGCATGCCGAAATATTCGTCCCGGATCTTTACGAGGTTCTGGCGGACTTCGTCGCTGATCTGCGGATAGGTCTCCTTCGTGATGTGGGGAGAGCAGGAGATCAGCGTCATGACTGTGGGCCAGCCCTTCATGTTGACAAACAGGGAAGCGTCGAACAGGAAGATGAACCGTCGTCCAGACGGGGGGGCGGCAAGGCGGTGCTTCTCGCCGGGCGCAATGAACAGGACGTCGCCGGGATAGATACGATAGGATGTTTCTCCCAGTTCAACGTCATAGTAGTTCTCGTCAGGCATGATGATCTCCAGCGCGGTATGCCAATGCGGGTCATAATCGACATTCTGCTCGTTGCACCAGATGCGTATGGAAGAATCTGCATGGTACTGCACGGCCTCACAGGCGCCCTTAATGTCCCGGCGGCCGGCCCAGTCGTCGTTGGCGGAATAGTAATCCAGAGAAATATCCATTTTCGCAACCTCCTTATCCTGCATTATACATCAATTTTTATAAATAATCAATGGAGAATCGGGCATTCATCCCGCCGCAGGCCGGCGGAAAGGAGAAGAGAAACATGAAAAACAGGAAACAGGCATTTAACCCCTACCTTCCGTCCTGGGAATACATCCCGGACGGGGAACCCTATGTATTCGGAGACCGGGTCTATATATACGGCTCCCATGATTTCTACAACGGCTATGTCTTCTGCATGGGAGACTACGTCTGCTGGTCCGCGCCGGTCGATGACCTTGGGGACTGGCGGTATGAAGGCGTGATCTATCCGAGAAATGAGGATCCGTTGAACCGGGACGGGAAAATGTGCCTCTACGCGCCGGATGTGACGGTCGGGCCGGACGGCAGGTATTATCTGTACTATGTGCTGGACCATGTATCCGTCGTTTCCGTGGCGGTATGCGATACGCCGGCGGGACGATATGAATTCTACGGCTACGTGCATTATCCCGACGGGACGCGTCTGGGAGAAAAGAAGGGCGATGAGCCGCAGTTTGATCCGGGCGTACTGACCGAGGGAGACCGCACCTATCTGTATACCGGGTTCTGCGGGCGGGGCGATAAGTCCCGGACCGGCGCGATGGCGACGGTGCTGGGGCCGGATATGCTGACGATCGAGGAAGCGCCGGTTTTCGTGGCGCCCGGCTGCGAGTACGGGGCGGGAACCGGTTTTGAGGGGCATGAATTCTTTGAGGCGCCGTCAATCCGCAAACGCGGCGATACCTATTATTTCATTTATTCGTCCATCGTGATGCACGAGCTCTGTTACGCGGTCAGCAAGAACCCGACCGGAGGTTTCACTTACGGCGGCGTGCTGGTCAGCAACTGCGACCTGCATATCGCAGGCTACAAGCCGGCGGACATGCCCGCCGCCTACGGGGCCAATAATCACGGCAGCATGGTGGAGATCGGCGGCGAGTGGTATATTTTCTATCACCGGCATACCAACGGAACCTGGTACAGCCGGCAGGGCTGCGCGGAGAAACTGACGATCCTTAATGACGGCAGCATCCCGCAGGTCGAGATCACTTCCTGCGGGCTGAACGGCGGGCCGCTTACGGGCAGGGGCGAATATCCGGCCTATATTGTCTGCAATCTGTTCACAGATCAGCCTTCCGCCTATGTGGGCGGCGAGGGCTTCCCGAAGGTCATGCAGGACGGCCGGGACGGGGACGAGGAGCCGGGATATATCGGCAATATCCGCCATTCCGCCACCATGGGCTTTAAGTATTTCGACTGCCGCGGCGTCAGGGAGTTCGGCATCGTGGTCCGCGGGTATTGCGACGGCGTGTTCGAGGTACGGACCGCCTGGGACGGCGCGGTTCTCGCTGTGATCCAGGTGCGCAATTCCAATGTCTGGGAGGAGTATAAGGCGCCGTGCGAAATTCCGGACGGGGTGCAGGCCATTTATCTGACTTACAAGGGCGGCGGGAACCCGAGCCTCAGATCCTTTATGCTGCTGTGACGGCAGTTCGGTGCGTGCGGGGAGGTCCTCTGGCGTCTGACGGATCAGAAGGAAAAGGCGATTCAGATATAAAAGAGAAAAAGAAATCGGAGGGAGAAAACAATGGTGAAGAATCAGAGAGAACGAATCAGCAGGCTGTGTGCCGGTACGCTGGCAGCGCTTGCCGTCTGCGGTCTGGTGTGCGGCACCTGCGGACTGCTACAGGTGCGCGCGGAGGCGGCTGTGACGGGACAGGACCAGGAACCGCTCCCCAGCCTGCAGGCGGTGGTCGGCGAGGAACTGGGCGCGTTCTTCGGCGCGGGGATCACGGAAGCGGAGATGAGCGACCCGAAGCTGTGGGATCTGGTAACCACGCATTTCAACGCGGTTACCTTTGGCAATGAATTAAAGCCGGACGCCCTGTTCGGCTACAGCAACGGCAGCTGCCCCGGCACGACGGAGGAGGAGCTGGACGGGGAAATGCTCACGGTGCCGGTGATGGATTTCAGCCGGGCGGAGCGGATGCTCAATGTCGTGAAGGCCTGGAACGACGGGCATCCGGACCGGACGATCCGTGTGCGCGGTCATGTGCTGGTGTGGCACAGCCAGACGCCGGAGTGGTTCTTCCACGAGGATTATGATAAGACGAAGCCTTATGTGGACAAGGAGACCATGGATAAGCGTCAGAAATGGTATATTAAGACTGTGCTGACGCATTTTGCGGGAGAGGACAGTCCCTACGCGGGGATGTTCTACGGCTGGGACGTGGTCAATGAGGCCGTCGGCGGCAACGCCTATCGCACCGATGCGGAGGATCCGAATGAGGATTTGTCCCAGGACACCCACGGCAGCAATTCCAGCTGGTGGCACATTTACCAGAGCAATGAGTACATTATCAATGCGTTCCGCTACGCCAACGAGTTCGCGCCGGCCTCGGTGGAACTGTACTATAACGATTACGGCGAATGCAATCCGACGAAAATGTGGGCGATCAACGCGCTTTTAAAGGCGGTGAAGGAGCAGGAGGGCGCGCCGGGCGAAGGGACCCGCATCGACGCCATGGGCATGCAGGGACATTACAATATGGCCGATCCGACCTTCGACCAGTTCTCCAAGGCCATTGAGACCTACAGTAAGACCGTAGGGAAGGTGCAGATCACGGAATTTGACCTGCAGTCCAGCGACAGCTACGACGGAACCGACGCAACACGGGAGGCTGAATATGCCCGCATGGCCGCCCGCTACCGTCTGCTTTATTCGATGATGAAGAAGGCGAACGAGAAAGACGGCGTGGAAGTGGCCGGTATCACCTACTGGGGCGTGGTGGACAAATACTCCTGGCTCCAGGGCCGTTCCACCGTGGGCGGCGGAAGTACGAAGATCAAGCCCCAGTGTCCGCTGCTGTTTGACGACAATTACCAGCCGAAGAACGCATTCTGGGTCTACGCGGACGCTTCGCGGCTGGATGCGGAAGGGCATCTGAAGGAGATCGTGGCGGAGACGACGGCGGAAGACGGAACCGCGCAGGCAGCAGGTGAAACGGCAAAGGATGCGGATGGAACCGCGCAGGCAGCAGGTTCTGCCGGAGAAACGGCAAAGGACGCTGACGGAAGCACGCAGGCGGCGGACGCAGCGGGTGAAGCGGCAGCAGGGGAAGCCGGAGCGGCGGAAACAGGCGGCACTTCTGTGACGGCAGATCAGGGATCGCCGGAGACATCTGCGGCGGAGCCCCAGGCCGGCAGCCAGTCTGCAGAGGAAGCCGATGGGGAGGCTGAGGCCACCCGTGTCGGCCGCATCGCCGGAACGGTGCTCGCGCTGCTGATCTATGTACTGCTGGGTGCGCTTGTGATCCGGCATTTCCGCAAGAGCAGATAAGCGGAAGTTTCAAATCGAAGAATACGTGCGGGGCGTCACCGGCGCTTCGCAGACACGGAAATACGTTACGGGGGCCCGCAGGATTCTGCGGGCCCTTATCGTAATTATATGGTCATTCTTAAGCCGGCGGCCGGCCGTTATTATTCGTGCTATTTCATACGACCAGCCGGTTTCTGGGATATTCTGATATGCGATTTCTCCCGAAAAAGAGCAATATGTGGGGAGAGTTTAGCAATAATCGAGTAGTTTGGCAAAAAACAAAATGATAAAATAAAACATATTCTACAATTGATAGAACCTGCAGCGGCATGCAGGTTGTTCAAACTGTTCAATTGGGTCAATATACCATGGAGGTGATTATGAAAGATTCTGTTAAAAAGCTACTTCTTGCAGCAGGCGTCATAGTCGTAGTCCTCGGATTCATCCTGATTCCCGGTCTTTTCAGAGAAGTGGATTTCCATGAGAAATACGAAGGGTATGATCTGTCCACTGACGTGGAGGGCGCGGAAAGAGAGGGAACCTACGCTCTCTATCTGCAGGCGCATCCCGATGCGGCGGTCCCCTCTCAGAGCGTGGATGTGGATCTGACCGGCTATATTTCCGGAGAGGACGTGGAGGTGCAGAAGGATTATGCGGGAGAAGCACAGGTACTGTATACCGGGCCCGCTTCCACGGTGACCTGGAACGTGAACGTGCCGGAAGCCGGTTTCTACAACCTTTATCTGGAGTACATGACCGTGGAGTCCAGAGGCGTTCCGGTCGAGCGATCCGTGTATATCAATGACGAGCTTCCGTTTGAGAGAGCCGCCAACATCACCTTCCTGCGGATCTGGAAGGACGGCGGCCCGGTGAAGGTGGATAATCAGGGCAATGAGATCCG
>CANREE010000045.1 GCA_947629545.1 uncultured Lachnospiraceae bacterium
CTCTCTACGCATACATTCATATGCAGACCTTTTTTACAGAGAGTCATGCTCTGTCTCCCATACTCCGGCTGGCTGACACCTCCGTTTCTGTTCGCCCTCAGAAGTCCATTCAGTCCTGTATTCTCCGCCGCATTTCCACCGTCCGCGGCTCTCTGTGTGAAAAGGGACAGGCCCTACTTACTCTTCCTCAACGGTTTAGTGTATTATAGCGCTAAAGACTTCTGATGTCAATATGCTTTTTTCGCCAAAATATTCCCGCATTTTACGTCAGGATTTATTCAACTGAATCCTCCCAGATATTTTCCCACAACGAATGTTCCCGTCCTTCTGTCTCTCAGCTTCCGAAGCAACGCAGCGCAAGGCCCACCGCTTTCCTGTGGTGAGTTTTGTGAGCGGTCGAAAATCCTTAGTGAACGACGATTTGCGTTGGCACGGAAAATGGGATTGCCTGAGCGAAGCGAGTTGCCCATTTTCCGTGCCGCTTTTAGCAAATTGTTGTGAATTTAGGATTTTCCCGCAAGCAAACCCGAACCACAGGAAAGCGGCGGGCCTTGTGCGGACCCTTCACGACTATTCCAAACAGTCCTCTATTTCCCCTTCACCGTCGCGATATCCACAAGCGTCAATTCCCTCGCCCGGTTCTCCAGGCTGGTCGCCAGCGCCCCCGCCGTATCTAACGACGTCAGCACATGGACGCCGGTCTCAATGGCGTTGCGGCGGATCACGAAGCCGTCGTGGCTGCGCTCCGCTCCCTGCTGCGGCGTGTCGATGACCAGATCGATCTGATGGCCCAGGATCAGGTCCAGCATATTCGGCGACTCCTGCTCGATCTTGTTGACCGCCACCGCGCGGACGCCGTGGGCGTTTAAGACCTTCGCCGTACCCTTGGTGGAGAAGATCCTGTATCCCACCGCCGCGAACCTTCTGGCGATCTCCACCACGTCTTCCTTGTCCTCGTCACGCACCGTGATGATCATGTTCTTATGCTTCGGCAGCTTGATCCCGGCGCCTTCAAACGCCTTATAGAGCGCCTCGTTAAATGTCTTCGCGATCCCCAGGCATTCGCCGGTGGATTTCATCTCCGGCCCCAGGCTGATGTCCGCGCCGCGGATCTTCTCAAAGGAGAACACCGGCATCTTGATCGCGATATAGTCCGCCTTCTTCTGAAGCCCCGGCTCGTAGCCCAGCTCGCGCAGGCTGTGGCCGCAGATCACCTGCGTCGCCAGAGGCACGATGGGAATCCCGGTCACCTTGCTGATATAAGGCACCGTGCGGGAGGATCGGGGGTTCACCTCGATGATGTAGACCTTCTCGTCCGCCACGATGAACTGGATATTGATCATGCCCTTCACATGAAGGGCGCGGGCCAGCTTCTCCGTATAGTCCACCAGCGTCGCCTCCACCTTCGGCGTGATGCTGGGGGCCGGATAGACGGAGATGCTGTCGCCGGAATGGATGCCGGTTCGCTCGATGTGCTCCATGATGCCGGGGATCAGGATGTCGGTGCCGTCGCAGACCGCGTCCACCTCGATCTCCTTGCCGACAATGTACTTGTCCACCAGAATCGGGTGGTCCTGGGCAATCTGATTGATGATGCCGATGAATTCATCGATATCGTGGTCGCTGACGCAGATCTGCATACCCTGGCCGCCCAATACGTAGGACGGGCGCACCAGAACCGGATATCCCAGATCGTGGGCCGCCGCCTTGGCTTCCTCCGCAGTGAAGACCGTGTGGCCTGCCGGCCGCGGAATCTGACATTTCTCCAGGATCCGGTCAAACAGCTCCCGATCCTCCGCCGCGTCCACATCCTCAGCAGCGGTTCCCAGGATCGGCACACCCATTTTCATCAGGGACTCGGTCAGCTTGATGGCCGTCTGGCCGCCGAACTGGACCACGGCCCCGTCAGGCTTCTCCAGATCCACGATGGACTCCACGTCCTCCGGCGTCAGCGGCTCGAAATACAGCTTGTCCGCGATGTCGAAATCGGTACTGACCGTCTCCGGATTATTGTTGACGATGATGGTCTCGTAGCCTTCCTTCTCAAACGCCCAGGTGCTGTGGACCGAGCAGAAATCGAACTCGATGCCCTGGCCGATGCGGATGGGGCCGGAGCCCAGGACCAGAACTTTCTTCCGGCGATGTCCGTCTTCCGACTGCGATGCCGCAGAAATCCCCGCCCCCGGATGAGCCGGCAGCGTCTGCAACTCTTCAGATCCTCCCGCATCCGGGTCGCCCGGCAGTTTCTGTGTCTCCGCAAGAAGTCCCACACCCGGGCTGTCCGGCAGCGTCTGCGTATCCACTTCTACTTCATTCTCACTCCCGAAGCAAGAATAATAGTAAGGCGTCTCCGCCGCGAACTCCGCGGCGCAGGTATCCACCATCTTATAGGCGGCCGTGATGCCGTTTGCGTGACGCATGGCCTTTATCTCCGCCTCCGGAACGCCGCTTAAGCGGGCGATCACATTGTCGGGGAACTCGATGCGCTTGGCCTCGGCGAGAAGCTCCGGCGTCAGCGGCCCCTTCTCAAGCGCCTCCTCCATCTCTGTCAGGATCGCCAGCTTGTCGATGAACCAGTGATCGATCATCGTAATCTCATGGATTTTATCGTAGGAGAACCCGCGGCGAAGCGCCTCGGCGATGACCCAGATGCGGCGGTCATCCACCTTCGCCAGCTGCGCCTCCAGCTCCTCGTCGCTTAAGCCTGTAAAATCATAGGAGCGCAGGCAGTCCACATGCTGCTCCAGCGAGCGGATCGCCTTCATCAGCGCCCCCTCAAAATTCGTGCAGATGCTCATAACCTCTCCGGTCGCTTTCATCTGCGTACCAAGGTTACGCTTGGCGCTGATAAATTTATCGAAGGGAAGCCTGGGCATCTTCACGACGCAGTAATCCAGCATCGGCTCGAAGCTGGCGTAGGTTTTCTTCGTCACCGCATTCTTAATCTCGTCCAGCGTGTAACCTAACGCGATCTTGGCCGCCACCTTGGCGATGGGGTAGCCGGTGGCCTTGGAGGCCAGGGCCGACGAACGGCTGACGCGGGGGTTCACCTCGATGACGCAGTATTCGAAGGACGTGGGATGCAGGGCGAACTGGACGTTGCAGCCGCCGGTGATCCCCAGCTCGGTGATGATATTGAGCGCTGAGGTACGCAGCATCTGGTACTCCTTGTCGCCCAGCGTCTGGGACGGGGCCACCACGATGCTGTCACCGGTATGGACGCCCACCGGGTCGATATTCTCCATATTGCAGACCGTGATCACATTGCCCGCGCTGTCGCGCATGACCTCGTACTCAATCTCCTTCCAGCCGGCGATGCAGCGCTCCACCAGCACCTGCCCCACCCGGGACAGGCGAAGACCGTTCTGCAGGATCTCCACCAGCTGTTCCTGGTTTCTGGCGATACCGCCGCCGCTGCCTCCCAGCGTGTAGGCCGGACGCAGCACCACCGGATAGCCGATGGTATTGGTAAACGCGATGCCCTCCTCCACCGACTCCACCACCTGGGACGGAGCCACGGGCTCGCCGATCTTCTCCATCGTCTCCTTGAATTCCAGGCGGTCCTCCGCCTTCCTAATCGTGGCCGCCGTCGTTCCGATCAGGCGCACGTTATGTTCCTTCAGAAAACCGGCCTCCTCCAGCTCCATGGCCAGATTCAGCCCCGCCTGGCCGCCCAGGGTAGGCAGCACGCTGTCCGGCTTCTCTTTGAGGATCAGCTGCTCCACCACCTCCAGGGTCAGAGGCTCGATGTAGACCCGGTCGGCGATATCCTTGTCGGTCATGATCGTAGCCGGGTTGGAATTTAAGAGCACCACCTCGATGCCCTCTTCCTTCAGGGAACGGCAGGCCTGGGTTCCGGCGTAGTCGAACTCCGCCGCCTGGCCGATGATGATGGGGCCGCTGCCCAGCATAAGCACTTTCTTGATATCCGGATTCTTAGGCATCTGCGCTCACCTCCATCATCTTAAGGAAACGGTCAAACAGGTAGCTGGAATCCTGGGGCCCCGGACAGGCCTCCGGATGGTACTGGACCGTGAAAATGTTCTTGCCCACATAGCGGAGTCCCTCGTTGGTGCCGTCGTTCACATTGACGAAGGCGGGCACCGCCACCTTCGGGTCCAGGCTGTCCGTATCCACCGCATAACCGTGGTTCTGGGAGGAAATGTAGACGCGCCCGGTCGCCAGGTCCTTCACCGGATGGTTGCCGCCCCGATGGCCGTATTTTAATTTATAAGTATCCGCACCGGTAGCCAGCGCCATCAGCTGATGTCCCAGGCAGATCGCGAAGATCGGCACGTCGGATTCGTAGAGCTTTCGGATCTGGCGGATCACCTCCACATTCTCCTTGGGATCGCCGGGGCCGTTGCTGAGCATGATGCCGTCGGGATGGGCGGCCAGAATCTCCTCCGCAGTCGTATCGCTGGGATAGACCGTCACCTGACAGCCCCGCTCCGCCAGGGACTGGGCGATATTCTTCTTCGCGCCCAGATCCAGAAGCGCCACGCGCCGGCCGGTCCCGGCCCGCATCTTAAGGCTTTCCGGCTTCTCTGCCGTGCGGATGGATGTGGGCTCCGCCGTCGGATCGCTGGGCCTTATCATGTATTTCTCCTTACAGGAGGTGGCCGCCACCACGCCCCGCACGCGGTAGGCGCGGATACGGCTTAAAGGCTCGCTGAAATCACTGTATGACGTCGTCGTGATCATACCGTTCATCGTGCCTTTTTCTCTTAAAAGTTTGGTGAGGGCTCTTGTATCGATACCGCTGATACCGGGAATGTTCTGCTCGGATAAGAAATGCTGAATGGTGTCTTCGCTTCGGAAATTACTGGGAACTCTGGATAATTCGCGGACAATGTAGCCGTCCGGCCACGCTTTCTTCGATTCCATGTCCTGACGGGCAATGCCGTAATTGCCGATCAGAGGGTAGGTCATGACGACCGCCTGTCCCGCGTAAGAAGGGTCGGTAAGGACTTCCAGGTAACCGGTCATCGACGTGTTGAAGACGATCTCGCTGACGACTTCCCTGGGAACACCGATGCTTTGGCCTTCAAATACGGTGCCGTCTTCCAGTATCAGGTACGCTTTCATGAATCACCATTCCTTTCTCCAACCTGAATCTATAGCATTATACAGGATGTCCTCCTGTTTTGCAATCGCTTTTTTCATGATTTTTCCTGCCGGCGATACATCTTTTTTCGTCAGGTTCTATATACTGATAAGGATCAGAAAAATCAGGAGCGTTATGTATCAGACCATCCATATCTGCGACGCTGACGGGGACGCCCACGGCCTTCTCCAGGTCAATGTGGTCTCCGTCGTCAATGATCTCCCCATCTCCGGCGCTACGGTGCGGATCTCCTACGCCGGCGAACCGGACCGAACGCTTCAGGAAGTGACGACAAACTCTTCCGGACAGACACAGCAGGTTTCCCTTGAAGCTCCGCCGCTGGAATACAGTCTGGTTCCCGGCGAAGGCCAGCCTTATGCGGAATATAACCTTGAGGTTACCGCTCCGGGTTACAAACCCCTTACGATCCTTGGCACGGAGATCCTGCCGGACGCTACGGCCATCCAGCCGGCCGCGCTGGAACCGCTCTCCGACAACCGGCCGGAAGAAAATCCGGTTACGATCCCGGAACATACCCTCTATGGCAGCTATCCGCCGAAGATCGCCGAAACCGAGGTAAAACACATGCCCGAAACCGGCGAAATCGTCCTGAGCCGCATTGTAGTGCCCCGAACCATCGTGGTCCACGACGGCGTACCCACGGACCAGTCCGCCCCCAACTACTATGTCCCCTACCGGGACTACATTAAAAATGTGGCTTCCAGCGAAATCTACGCCACCTGGCCCCAATCAACGATCTCCGCCAACGTCCTAGCGATCATGTCCTTTACACTGAACCGGGTCTATACCGAGTGGTATCGGAACCAGGGATATGATTTCACGATCACATCCTCCACCGCCTTCGACCACAAATGGATCTACGGCCGCAACATCTACCAAAGCATCTCCCTTGTCGTAGACGAGATCTTCGACAATTACCTCTCCCGTCCGGACGTGAAACAGCCGATCCTGACCCAGTACTGCGACGGACGAAAAGTCTCATGTCCGGGCTGGATGACACAATGGGGAAGCGCCGACCTGGGTGAACGCGGCTACAGTTCCATCGAGATCCTGCGCTATTTCTATGGTTCCGATCTCTACATCAACACGGCGGAACAGATTGCCGGTATTCCTTCCTCCTGGCCGGGAGAATCTCTTACCGTCGGATCCTCCGGGCCCAAAGTGGAACAGCTTCAGGAACAGTTAAACGCTATTGCTACCGTCTACTCCGCTATCCCGCAGATCACGGCAGACGGACTCTACGGCCCTGCGACCGCAGAAGCCGTCCGTGCGTTTCAGTCCGTCTTCGGCCTGCCCTTAAGCGGGGTCACGGATTTCGCCACCTGGTATAAGGTGTCGCATGTTTATGTAGGCATCACACAGATCGCCGAGCTGCAGTAGCCGCCAAATACGCGCAGCGCGTTACTGCCTGAACCGATCGGTACCGGCCCTCTGGCCGCATGGAAAGAAAACGCCGCCTGCCGCGTCCCTCTTCGGACGCCTCAGGCGGCGCATATCTGTTTCTTTTCAATTATCCCAGAGGACTCATGGGCGCTGAAGATATCGTTTCCGCTGCGGTTGTCTCCGGCATCTCCACAGGTACTGTTTCAGGCGCCGGTTCCGGTTCCGTCTCTTCCACACGGTCAACCGTAATTTCGCTAAGCGTAAGCGCCGGCAGTTCCACCCTTGTTCCATTTCCCATCATGTAGCGGTTCACGCCGCCAAAGATCCCTGTGACCGTCACAACAGCGCCATGTCCGGGATTCTCCGAAAGTATATCTTTCCCATATTCACACACAAGACCATGATCCTCATCCTCGTCTACCGCAATCAGGATCTGCTCTGTCGAACTGTCCAGTGACGCGATCTGCAGGATACTGCCCGTGTAAGTCAGTTCCTGATCCGTATAATCCTCCGGCGAACGGATCAGATCGTCATAGGACACACGCAATTCCTCTTCCTGAGGCTCTCCTTCCGCCAAAGATACTTCCTCAGCCATGGAACTCATCACTTCCTGAACGGACGCTTCCATCGCCTGCACAGATTCCTCCATTGATTCTGACAGACTTTCCATACTTTCCAGTCTGGCTTCCAGAGACGATACGGCCGCCTCCAGTTCAGACGAATCCTGCTTGCCCTCACCGGATTCCTCCGCGGTCGTCACCTGTACCGCCGTCGTCTCTTCCTCCGCCGGCTGCACGATCGTATTCGATGGACCGGAAGAACATCCCGCCGCCAGCAACGCTACACAGACCGCACAAAGAACGTATCTTTGCATAATGTCTCCCCCCGCGTATTTCATGATCTTACCTGTTATTTTAAGACGTTTCCCGCACCGCGTCAATACTTTTTTCAACCGCGGTTCAGCGCACCGCCTCTTCCCGTACCAGATACGTGCTGTATCCCAGCTCCCGCAGTCTTTTCTCCATCCGCGCCGCATTGTCCAGATTAACAAACGCACCTGCACGTACTTTATAATACCCATTCTGCTGTACAATATAAGCAGGAAATCCCTGGGCTTTCAGCTGGTCAGATGCCCGGACCGCCGTATCTTTATCCGTAAACGCGCCGACCTGGACCTGATAATAGACCTGCTCTCCCGTTTCCTGCTGCAGCGTCTTTAGGATCCCTCCGGCAACGGCAAGAGCGATCTTATCAAAAGCAGAATCAAACAGCCGGTTGTCATCCTCGTTATCAATAAATCCAGTCTCGACCAGAACCGACGGCATCTGCGTTTCATGCAGTACCACCAGCCCCGGACGGTCGATGATACCTTTATCGCTATAGCCGGCCGATACAAGTCCGTCCATAATGTTTTTCGCCATCACTTCCGATGCGCCATTGTCCCCGTAGACCAATACCTGGGCGCCGGATGCTGTGCCCGGCTGCGGCATGGCGTTGCGGTGGAACGAAACGAAATAATCGGCTCCCGAACGATTGCCGATCTCCGCTTTCTCGTACGGCGTCTGATAGGTATCGTCGATCCTGGTAAACATCACATCCACGCCCTCATTCGCCAGAATCCTGCCAACGGCCAGAGCCAGCGCGAGATTGTCGTCCTTCTCCTGTCTTCCATTATAGACAGCCCCCGGTTCCGCCCCTCCGTGACCTGCGTCCAAAAGTACACGCTTGTTGAATCTCACTATGATTTGTTCCTTTCAGAAAATCCTCTCCCTTCAAAATATGTACGTTCCCGCCAAACCGAACCCTGTCCGGCCAAAAACCTGACGATCCGGCAGGTCCGGCGTCTGCCGTTTCCTACGACAGCTTCTCCTTGCTGTATACGATATTCCCGCTCTTGCCGTCATCCCGCTCGAAGCGCTTATTGCACTTCTTAGCGATGCAGGCCTGATATCCCCGGAACGCATAGGGCAGATCGTCCGCCTCCCCTTGCAGCGCTTCATCGATCGCTTCCAGCACATTGTCGATCATATCCGTCCCCGCCTCCATCACCACATGGGACATATAGATCCGATCATACTGACCGGCCAGCCGCTCCTGTACACGCTTCAGGTTATCCCGGTACTCCGTCAGAGGGCTGGACTCTTCAAGGAACAGATAGGTGGCGTTGTTACAGGAGTCGCCGGTAATCAGGGTACGCAGTTCCCTGAGCAGAAACACCATGCTGCCCGGCGTATGTCCGGGAAGGGCATACGCATCGATATGAAGACCGCCCAGATCGAAGCTGTCGCCGTCGTGAAGCGGCAAAAACGGATAATCCGGCGTCTCCGGCACAAAATCCTCTTCCGTCAGTTCTGCAAAGCGGGAACCTAAATTGGCTTCCAGATACCCCTTCCTCGCCGTCAGGGAGCAGCTCCTGCGGTAGATCGGAATATCCCGCTCGTTCAGATAAACTGCGGCAAACTCCGGCGCCCCGGGCGCATGGTCCACATGACCGTGGGTCAGAAGTACAGACAGCGGCTTGTCCGTCAGACCGTCCACAAATGTCTTCAGATGGCCGACGCCCACGCAGGTGTCGATGAGGACAGCGCGTTTCGTACCTTCCGCCAGGTACAGAAGCTCTCCGCTTAAGCTGCGAATCAGCGTCAGCTGATCGTTGATCGTTTCCACTGCGTAATAATTCATACAAACCTCCATTCTGCCGCGCGGCGGCTGCAATTTCTTATTGCTTCAGGTCTTCGGTATTTCCATCTCCAGAATATCCCCCGCCGGGATCTCCGTCCGATCCGCGAAAATGATCCTCCGCCCGGCCAGATCCACTTGCTTCACCTGACCCGTCTTCGTCTGATAGGCCCCGCCATCCTTGCGCTCATCCGCCTTAAAATATGTGACCGCCGCCTCCGGCCGGACGCCCGACGCAGTCAGCTGCGCCAGTTTGGCCAGCCTCTCATCCAGCTGCACCAGCATATCTTCATCCAGTAAGATCCGTTCTTCCGTCAGCCGGGCTGTCTCCCGGATTGCGTCGCCGTGCCCCGTCAGAGCTGCAAACGGCGAAAACTGGGCCGCGCGCTCGGCGATACTCATATGCGGCCGGGTCGTGGAGACATGATGAGGAAGGTTTATGATGTCATCATAGACATGACTGCCGGGCGTTTTGTCGCTGCCTGTAGCGCCGCGGCAGTCCCGGATCCTGCGATTGTCTTCGCTGCCATTATGCGTACTCCCGCTCAAGCCTTATGACCTCCGATCTGCGCGTTCCGCTGCGCCGCTGTCGCTCCTTCCTGCAGGTTCATTCCTTTAAGCACCGCATTTTTGCCGTATTTCTTCTTGATAGAGAGCATGGCCTCCTGCATCTTCCGCTCCTTTGCAAGCTGCTCCTCTTCCTTCTGCTTTTCCTTCGCAAGCGTCTCGTAATCGGTAAACAGATCCAGCTGCACCATTTCCGGCTCCGCTTCCATCTCACGCTCATCCGTCACCCGGCACGCCGCGACAGTAATCCGCCGCACCAGCAATTCCGGATCAATGATCCTGTCATAAAGCCGCAGGACCGTCTCCGCGATCAGCCGCGAGGAAGAGGTCCGCCGCGTCAGGTTCTCCGTCCCGTGGGCGTGTTTGGGAATCCGGCGACCATAGCGGTCCGTCGTCACAGGGCCCTTATAGCGGGCGGCGCGCGCCGGATCCGACAGGTTCTCGACATCGTAACCGACCGTAAGAACCAGCTGATCCGTCACCAGATGCTTGTCTACCAGATCCAGAGCCAGCAAGTCCGCCATCTCATGAACCACCAGCCGCGCTTTCCCGCAGTCATAGGGGCACTGCAGAACCTGACCGGAACTTATGCTGTTGGACTCCGGCTTATACGCCTTCACATCCGCAATCGTCACCGGCTCCCAGCCCCAGGCATGGTCGATCAAAAGCTCCGCGTTCACGCCGAATAATTTATAAAGCAGATCCTCATTGTAATAATCTCCCGGTCCGCCCAGAGAACACCTGGCTATATCCCCCATCGTATAAAGGCCATGCGCTTCCAGTTTCTGCCGGTAGCCCTGTCCCACCCGCCAGAACGCCGTCAGCGGCCGGTGATCCCAAAGCTGCCGCCGGTAACTCATCTCATCCAGTTCTGCGACCCGCACGCCATCCGCGTCCGGCTCCGCATGCTTTGCTACAATATCCATGGCCACCTTCGCCAGATACAGATTCGTCCCGATACCTGCAGTAGCCGTGATGCCGGTCTCCTTAAGAACATCCCTGATCATCCGCATCGCAAATTCACGGGGCGTCAGTTTATAAGTCCCCAGATAACCGGTCGCATCGATCAGCACCTCGTCAATGGAATAGACATGAATGTCCTCCGGAGCCACATATTTCAGGTAAATTTCATAAATCTGCGTGCTGCGCTCCAGATAGAGCGCCATCCGCGGCGGCGCCACGATGTAAGAAACGGCCAGCTGCGGCGACACGGCCAGTTCACGCGCATCACAGGAATCCCCCGCCAACATCTGTCCGGGCGCCGCCATCCTGCGGCGTCCATTGGCCTCCCGTACCTTCTGAACCACCTCAAAAAGCCGCGCCCTGCCGGGAATCCCATACGCCTTTAAAGACGGCGACACGGCCAGACAGATCGTCTTCTCCGTCCGGCTCTCATCCGCCACCACCAGGTTCGTCACCAGCGGATCCAATCCGCGTTCCCGGCACTCGACCGATGCGTAAAACGACTTCAGATCGATCGCAATGTATACCCGGTCCTTCCCATCCCGCCGCTCCATCCGCCGTCACCCCCTTTCGGACACAGCGAGCAGTATCCTATTCTGCAAGGGCCGCATGGAGCGTTCTGCGGACCGCGCCCAGTCCGGCCAGTTCCGCTACAAAATACCGTTCGATCTTATCAGCCAGAGGCGTCGCCGTCAGATCCACGCCGAAGATTGAGGCATTCCTGAGGATCCCCCTCAGCTGCCCCGCGTAACTCTCCGGCCTGTCCCAGACAATTCCGGCAAGCTTCTCCTGCAGCTCATCCCGCAGCGGATCGGAGGACACCTCGATCGCATTCCCCCTGTCGTCCACCGCCAGCAGATAGCGCAGCCACCCCGCCAACGCCAGCGGAATCGAAACGAGGCTGTCCAGATCGCGCTTCTCCGCCAGATAGCTCTTCACCGTCTCGCCAAAACGAATGCCCACCTTCTGGGAAGTATCCGTGGCGATCCGCTGGGGCGCGTCGGGCATAAACGGATTGGGAAGACGCCGGGTCAGCACCTCATCGAGGAATTCCTTCGGATCCAGAATCCCGGGATGCACCACGACCGGCAGCCCTTCCCGATACCCCAATCGCCTGATCAGCTCCACAATATCCGCATCCTTCATCTCATCACAGATAAACGCATAACCCAAAAGACAGCCATACATGCTCATGGCCGTATGCAGGGGATTTAAGCAGGTGGTGACTTTCATGCGTTCCGTTTTATTGACCGTGTCCCGATCCGTCAGATAGACGCCGGCCTTCTCAAGGGCCGGCCGGCCATTGGGGAACCGGTCCTCCACCACCAGATACTGGGGCCTCTCTGCATTCGTAAATGCAGCAATAAACGTATTCTTCGCCGTAACGATCGGCGCCATGTCTTTGATACCGTCCGCAGTCAGGCTCTCCTCAACCGTCTTATGCGGTCTCGGCGTAATCTTATCGATCATGCTCCACGGGAACGAAACACGGCCCTCGTCAGAAAGATAATCAATGAAATCCTGTCCGACATGTCCGTTCCGGACCCACGCCTTCGCCACAGTCAGCACGCTGCTTTTCAGCTTCTCCCCATTATGGGAGCAGTTATCCATACTGACCATCGCCACCGGTGCAGCCCCGGCCAGAAAACGCTCATAAAGCAGCGCAGCCGTCATGCTCATCGCATGCCGCGCCTTCCGCGGCCCTTCCTCCATATCGGCCTGCACCACCGGCATCAGGCTTCCGTCCGTCCGGTTTAAGGCATAGCCTTTCTCGGTGATCGTATAGGAAACCATCTGCAGTCCCGGATCCCTGAAAATCTCCCGCAGCCTGTCCATCTGCGCCGGATCCGAGCTGTCCGCTTTCAGTCCCTCAGCCACCGAACCAATAATCTCACGGGACGTAGTTCCCTCCGGATTCAGCGTAACGTTCATCGTCAGGCAGTCAAACGGAAGATAGATCCTGTCAATAATATCGTAATCAAATGTATCCGCCGCGACGATCCCCTTCTCCGCCAGCCCATCATTTAGCAGCTTCTGCTGAAGCGCCGCGATAAATCCGCGAAAGATATTCCCCGCGCCAAAATGTATCCATATCGGATGTTCTTTCGTGGCGGCGACCATCGCCCCCCGGTCGAACTCCGGCAGCTTCACGCCCAGTTTCTCCCATTCGCGCTTATGGGAAACAAGGGTCTGCGCGTTCATTTTCATCTTCCTGTTCCTCCTTCTCACGGCTTTTGGTCTTATGGTTCAATTATATACCATCACAGCCGGGGAATCAAGAAGAGGGGAGAAAATAGGCACATACACGAAAAAAGGGCAAAAGATCGCTCGGATATTTAAAAAAGCCCCTTTAGGGCTCCCATTCTTTATAAATCCTGATGTTCATCCATTCTGTATCACAGGCCGCTGTATAAATACCTTCTTCCTCAGCGATTTCCTTTGACGGCCTCGTTGATACAACAGTTCCATCTCTTTTTAATCCGACTGTATGCCCATTACCCGGATAACCGTCAACGCCACCGCCGGTCGAAACAGCAACAATATCATCCCAGAACTTAACTGCTTCCGCCTGCCCAGTTTGATCCCTGCCTGTAAACCATACATGTCCGCTTGAATCCACTCCGACAGTTTGCATCCAGCCGACGGCGATCGACACGATATCCTTGCATTCTTCCGTATCTGTCTGTCCCAAAGAAGTCAAGCCGTCAGCAACAACCGTTCCGTCCGCCTTTAATGCCGCAACATGTTGCTGACCGGCAACCACTTGAACTACATTCTGTAATCTATCAACTTTAGGAGCTTGTCTGACATCTTGCAGGCCTTCCGGATTATGGTCGTCCATATCGTCCATATCTTTTCGTCCCTGAACCAGCGCTGTACCATCTTCCTTATGACCTATAATCATTGTACCGAAACCGGCAACCGAAATAATATCATTCCAATCGGAAAAATATCCAGTTGAATTTCTTCATAATCAAGTCCTAACTGTCCAGAAATCGTTCGCGCGATTTGCGAGACTTCTAAAGTGTGTGTAAGCCGTGTTCTTAAATTGTCTGCCGTTTGTAAATGAAAAATTTGTGTCTTTGAAGATAGTCTTCTAAAGGCAGAACTATACATCACTCTATCCCGATCGCAAGAAAAAATACTTCTGTAAAGATGCTTCTGGAGACAGCATGATGTTACTATGATTCACTGATCCCATTTCGATTAGCCCCTAAATCAGGAGAATACAATACAATGCATATTTCTCAGGTTATAATAATCACTATTATCACAGTCAACCAAGACCCAGGACGTTCGATTCATAATACAGCATTTGGCAATATATTCATATACGGACTGTAATCTATTTAATGACTCGAACTTTACTTCTTTACATCTCCCTGCACCACTCCGTCGTGTATCATATTCGTTTTCCAGAAAATTAACACATCTATATTCACCAATTAACCGATTATTGATCCCCATTCTGCATATATCCAGCCTTTCCCATACATCCCACTCACCATCACTATTGACTTTGGACACAAAGCTGGTCGGTACATCTTTCATATTTGTATCAACGGCCACACTATCAAAAAACATTCCAATACTCTGAACAACGGCATTGAAATTTTTAATGAGGGATTTTTTACGAATCACATATCCAATTATTAAGTTTTGACCTCCCCTCCCGCTGGCCTTTTCAATAAAATCCGTTGGGTATATATGAAAGATAATTACATAATTATAGCCAACACACACTTTTATCAAATTGTCCCTGACTATTGTATTTGGCAGCTCCAGATAGGCGGTGTTCTTTAAATCATCGGCATATTCTTTTAATGAATCTTTTGGGAAATACAATACATCCTGTTTGTCTTTATAGGGTAAAATGATAAACGGTTCCAGAACATGAAAAAACATAACAGATTCCCTTTCAATAAACGCTTAGTATCTCTTCTTTCAACTCGTCAATCCCCCACCCTTTTAACGCGCTTCCAAAAATGACTTTGTCCGCATACTCTATCAATTCTCCGTAATCCAGAGACTCCCTGTACTTTTTTTCGATATTCTTGATATTCTCCAGATATTCAACCTCTTTTTGATAAAGCAAATCACATTTATTAAAGAATATAATAATCTTACTGACTTTCGTTAGTGAACTGCTGGTTTTAAAGCTTTTTACCAACACAGCGGCTTTGCTGATCTGACTATGTGTAAATGGAACATCAAAAGCAGGTGACGAATCACTTTTCGTAAATGAGATTACGTAAATCAGTACCTTCTTGTCACTTTTCGTAATTCCGAATTTGTTTACGGCATCAATCATCTTACCATACTGGTCCCCCGGATTATCAAAGAGGTAAGGATATATGTCTTTATTCTTGTACGCTACCCGATCACATTTCACAACCTCACCTGTCTTTGTAGTGGTTGCTTCTGTCAACAGTTTTCCTTCCGTTATGTTTGGTCTTTCAATTCGTTTTAATATCGTGGTTTTTCCGGATGATATCCCTCCCATTAATATCGTATCAATTCTTCTTTTCATAATTTTCTTTTTAAAAAAATAATAAATCGTGCTTATACCAAATCCCGTAAAAATAAGCCATTTTAAAATTCTACCTATATTGCTTTCCAGAAACATCATAAATTTGTTATAAATCATATGAATCGAATTCACAGCCTTATTGTCCCCAGTGTACCATATTCCATTTTCTTTCTTTACTGCCTTAGACTGGTATGAAAGTTCTTCCCTGGTCGCTTTATTCTCATCAATTATTTGGGCCAACCCTTCTTCCAGCAACATCTTCCTGATTTTATTATCATCATAAATGATATCCTTCTCTACGGAATAATTCTTATCTTCCTCTATATAAAGCGTTAAATTCGATAAGTCAACCGGCTCCTCATATATTTCCTGCAGATATATTACTTTCGCCTTTATAATATGTTCTTCACTCTCCTCGAACGAGATATAATAATCTCCCACCGCAGGATAAATACCGGAAACTAATGACATAAACTTTCCAAAATACGCCATAAAACAAGATAAAACAGAAATCATTACAAAATAACCGAATATACCTATAATAACCTTTAGCGTCTTTTTCATTTTCGCCTTCCGTGCTTCATAATATCTGCTGTTTATAATAAAGGTTAGAAGAACTTCTTTGTTTTGTGGTGTTTTTCTTCTGTTAGTGATCTTTTCGGCCATAACTGCTGACTTTCTGTTATTATCTTCTTGGCCAAAAAAATTAAATAAAAGAGTTTAACAGTCATGGTCAAAAAGATCACTAACAAACTCATCTCTCTCCCAGGATGTCTCTATCGACCGCATCGTGGACCACCCCCATTCCATGGAGATCTTCATCCCCTGTCCTGACACGGAACGCCTCTGCCCGATCTGCGGCTCCCGCCACTGCGTCATCAAGGACTCCGGCCACTCCCTCACCATCCGGCACATCGCCGTCGCCGGCAAGGGATCATTCCTTTCCTTCCATGTACCAAGGCTCCTCTTTTCCGCCAGGCCTTACTTTGTACACCCTTCCATGAAACTCCCCGCAGCCGCCTTCCTCGCCGCCTGCGTCGGTTTCACCGGCACCCGCTCCATCCGCGACATCGCCATCGACAACGGACTCACCGAGCAGCAGGTCCTCTCTGTCCTCTGCTCCGTCGACTTCCGTAAGCCGACCCTCTCCCGCGCACCCTCTGTATCGATGAGTTCAAGGGCTCTTCCGGCTCCTACGATCATGATTCACACTGCTGGAACATCAACCGTTTCCACTGCAACATTTCCGCCGGAGGGTTCGGCTGCGTCGTCGATGTCCTCCCCCCCAGATTTCCCTGAATTTCCTGCTTTCCTACTTCATGGACTATTCCCTCGAGGAACGCATGCGCGTCCGCTTCTTCTGCTGCGACATGCACGGCGGCTTCATCTCCCTTGCCAAACGCTGTTTCCCCGATGTTAAGGTCTGCGTCGACATGTTCGTTCGTCAGGTCTGGTTGAGGTATGCCATTTTTATGTTTTCATCGATATCAGATCCCCTCAAACCATTGATTTTACGTGATTTTCTCGATGTCTGTCACCAATTTTTAGAGAAGAGCCGTATGTATTGGCATTGCCTGATGGCAGAAACCTCCAGGGCATATTGTCGTGGCCCAGAACAAAAAAAGGAGCAGAACAAGTTTGCTCCAAAAGATAGAACTATACTGCTTTCCTTACGGAATAACCTTTATTCCCAAGCTCGCCTCGACTGTTTCTCCATCAGGAGTAACAGCAGTGGCAATAACCTCATAAGTGCCAAGATGCTCAAAATAGACTTTCTTGTGCCATTCGGTCTCATTATTACGTGTCATCAGCAGAGTGTCACCATCTGCGACAGAATCAAGATATGCGCTCAAACTGACTGAATTCGCATCAAAGTTTAATGCTGCTGTTATATCAGTTGCAGCAGTTACTTTTAACGTAGTATACTCGGAACTCAAATAAATCTTGTATTCAGACTGCGAAACAGGGGAGTCTTTGTTGTCATTCAATACACCAATGGCAGTAACAATCAACGTAAGTATTGCTACAACTATAGCGAGCCTGGCAAGGAAAGTCTTTTCCGGTGACTTTGCATCATTCGCAATAATATCTATTCCTTCTGCTATCTTTTCTGCGTTTTTGCTTATACTTTGGACACTTTTATCAATTTCACCCAAGTGATTTGAGGCGTTCTTATCGCGGTTTCGTGCTTTTTTCATTCGTTTCCTCCTCAATGTACTCGTTTATGAGGGATTGTTTTCACACTCTATTACTGTCTGCTCTCCAACTGATCAATTCTCTTACGCAGTTCGGCGATCTCGTCATCCTTCGACTGAAGCCTTGCCCTCTCTGCATTCAACGCTATCTCCAGCGCCTCCGCCTTCTTCCTCAACGTCTCCGCATAGTATTTCGCGTCATTCCGATCCAACTATATCAATTTCTCCGTTTCTATAGCCTTATTATGAAGCTTTTTTCGGTAAACGCCAAGGGGAATGAACACATATTCCTGCAGTCGAAATAATGGCAAGGATTATGAACTTATTTGGGGGGTGATCTTAGAAAACCGCTTCAGAGCCAACATACTTACAACAACTACAATCGCCACTCCTCTCATCCCTCACAGGCATTGAACGCAGCAGATTCTTCCTGCCACAGTTCCATTTCATCGTGTATCTCCCGGAACGGATTGTCGTAGTTTGGTTATTCAAACATATTCAGCTGACCATCCGGAAGATATTCGACATGGAAACAACGCTCCAAAATCAGCCTGCTCCATGATTCCATTTCCGGTTCTTGACAGAGCTCCCCAACTGTCAGGAACCGGCCGCTTTTGCTTTTCCCTTTATTCATGACAAGTTCATGAGAATCCAGTCGCAGCTTTATACTGTCCTCGTCCAAAGGGACCAGGAAACAGACAGCCAGATGTTTCTTGCTGCGCTCATTATCCGGCGTATACAGATAAAAAGGCTGAATGTCATTCAACGCGATGGCAATCCCTATTTCTTCTTTTACCTCCCGTTTCAGCGCATTCCGGCATATCGAAAGGAAGTCCTTCGAGACAACCTCTGTAGAATCTTCAAACCTTGAATGTCCGCCTACATAAAGAAGGAGTTTATCCTTCTCAGGTGAATCGCCAGACACGGCGCTTTTATTCTTTTTTATTACCAGAATCCTGTCTTTTTTCAAATTAGTAATGATGGCCACAGGAATCGGCTGTAAAACTTCCTCATCTTTTTCAACATCACATCTTAAGCCAAACTTAATCGAAGGCCAACTTCCAACATCTCCATCGTTAAAAACGCGTTTAGATGACAGGAGCCGATTTAATGCTTCGTCCCTTTCCAGATATCCAACCCGCTCCATCAAAAGATCTTTCAGCGTATCAAGTGTGATCTGTGTGACCTCTTTGCCGACCTCGTCCTGATTTTTATCAGACGTTTCTATCGTAAATATTTTATGGAAATAATCTCTTTTTTCTTCTACTGTGCTTTCGATCGCCTTCAAATATTCACCGAGAACCTTTTTGTTCATGATGCTTCCCGGCTTGTCCGTCAGCAAGGTGGCATATTCCCGCCCAATGGAAACATCCGGCGTCGCACAGAATGCGAATACGATGTCAATACTCCTCACCAGTTCTTCCATTAGGAGAAA
This sequence comes from uncultured Lachnospiraceae bacterium, assembly GCA_947629545.1. Classification (GTDB taxonomy): domain Bacteria; phylum Bacillota; class Clostridia; order Lachnospirales; family Lachnospiraceae; genus UBA3402. Next base: position 18,882 of record CANREE010000045.1, read on the forward strand.
TCCCTCCGTGATCTCCTTCTGCTTTTCTTCCATCTTTTTATTCTTAACAAGCCACTGGAACCAACAGAGCGCATCAAAAATGCCCCGATCCAGAATCAGGACATCAACCTGACATGACTTGTCCTCCAGCGTACCAATCAGACCCGCCAGCGACATGCATGCTGTCCAAAGATTAAACATCGGGCTCTGCTTGTCGCTGACCGGGCAGATACTCGCCTTTTCCTGTATAATCGCAACCGTAAAACCATTCCTTTTCAGAAATAGTTCCAGAGAATTAATGCAAGATGTCTTTCCCGCCTTAGGAGAGCCGCTGAATTCGATCACGATCGGTCGTTTCTGGCGGTGCTCCTGTTTTAAAGCCAGAACCGTCTCAGCTTGTTTTTGCAGTTCGTAAATAATCTTTTTTCTTTCATCCATCACAGATCACCTTTCCCGGCAGTTTAAAGCATACTTGTGACAGCCTCTTCGCTGGTCTTCTCGAATTTATCCAAAAACTTACCCACTGAAAATCCCAAATATCCAGACAGCACAGCGCAGAGATAAACAAATCTTTCATTCAGGACATAATCTACCGTTCCCGTCACAATAACCATACCCGAAAGAAGCGCGAACAGCATCACAATAGAAAATGCGCAGGCAAAAAGCGGCCGGAAAATAAAATACGCCATATTTCCGATCCAGCGTCTGTCTGTGGCATCCTTTTCAACCCGATCCGTCAGGCATGCTTTATACAGTCTTCTTATATATTGGATGCTGCACAGTGTTCCGCTCATTGCAATAGATACCTCAAAAGACAGAATAATGATATACTTTCTATCAGCTACATCCAATGTATGGCAAAGAACGAACCCCGCCCCTGCCATACCACTCAACATCCATATCAGATAGTACACAAACAGGAGTACGACCATCCGTGTCGATAAGGTGTAAACCACTGAATCACTTTTTCTCATATGTTTTCCCTCTTGATGAGCTTCTGGAGCATCAACTACCGCTTACCGGCATCTGAGCCGTTGACCAGATAACATCTTCTAACTTCCGTTCTAAAAAAATAAAATTTCTTCGGAGCAGACAATTCTGCCACAGGTTTCCTTTGACAATGTTTCCCCACGCTTCTGGGCCCAAAACACGTTTTCCAACAAGCACACCAATAAACATTTTAGCAATACTCATATGAAGCACTGTAATGCCGCCATTAAGGCGGTTGGCATCCAGTATATCTTATACAAACATGTTAGTAACCACACACCCTCTCAATATTAAAAAAGCCGCCCACGGCGGTAAACAATTCCCCAATACTATTATCATTCATTCGGTTCAACTGTTAAGGTCCCCCATTCTTTATAAATTCTAATGTCGGTCCATTCCGGGTCACCTGCCTTAGGACGCTGGTCATAGTCCCCATATCCTGCTGAAACAATACTTCCGTCCTTTTTAAGTCCCAGCGTAATCCCGCAGCCTGCCGAAATCGCCACAATGTCGGTCCAATCTTCTACGTCGCAGGCTGCCGTATAAATATCTTCCTCTTCGGCAATCTCCTGTGAAGGCTTCGTTGATATAACAGTCCCATCTTTTCTTAACCCTACCGTATGCCAGTCTCCAGCTGAAACAGCAACAATATCGGTCCACCCCTTACCCGTTACATCACACTGTCCATACTTGTCCTCTCCTGCTGCCACCACTGTTCCATCACTCTTCAGTCCTACTGTATGGCCATTGCCCGGGAAGCCGTCAGCGCCTCCACCGGCCGATACAGCAACAATATCGGTCCATGTCTTGATTTCCTTTTCCTGTCCGGTCCGATCCCGTCCTGTAAACCACACATGTCCGCTTGAATCCACGCCAACTGTATGCATCCAGCCGGCCGCTATCGACACAATGTCCTTCCAATCTTCTGTTTCAGTCTGCTTTAATCCATGCAGCCCATCCGCGACAACCGTTCCGTCTGCCCTTAATGCCGCGACATGCTGCTGTCCCGCAACTACCTGAACCACATTCTGTAATCCATCTACTTTTAACGCTTGCCTGACATCCTGCAATCCAACTGGATTATGATCCGCCACATCTAATCGTCCTTGTACCAGCGCAGTTCCATCTTCCCTAAGACCAATGATCATCGTTCCAAATCCTGCGACTGAAATCATGTTATTCCAACCGGAAAAATCATAAGGATTATACGTGTAGGTGCATACTACTTTCCCATCAGCCCTGAGGGCAACAGAATAGTGCAACCCTGCAGAAATTGTAGTGGCCAGTTTATAAGGCCTGATCGCGCTTTCACACTGTCTCGCCTTGTCTTTACTGTCTTTATAATCACCAAGCTTTTCATAAAGCGGAAGGGCCTCAAAATATTTTCCCTGTTTAAAATAATCTTCCGCTTGCTCATATGTATCAATAATTTTCTTACACTCCAAGGCATAGGCCTCGCTACAGCCATAATTACCCAAAGAAACAAAGGCCTTTAACGCGGCTTCATAATCTCCTTCTCTATAATAATCCTTCCCTGCCTTATACACTTGTCTTTTTTTCTTTTCCATCGAAGGGAGCAGAGCTTCACGTGCCTTTTGAGGACTGTCCAGATACTCGTGCAACCCATTAAAAAGCTGATACGCCTTATCATACTCCCCATCACTTAGCAGTTCGTCCGCGTATTTATACGTTATCTCTGTGATCAACTCCTCTATTCCCTCATAATCCCTTATCTTATTTAACTCATTTATTGCATCTTCATATTCTCCACTTTCTAGCAGCATTTCGGCTGATTCATATATTTTTAACACCTCGTCAATTCTTTCAAGATTATCCAAACTATCCTTATAATCTCCAATCATAACTAGTATCTCTTTTGCTGCGCGATAGCTTTCAATCTTTTTTTCTGATATCAGGCGAACCGCTTCCGCATATTTACCGCTAATTTCTTCTTTCGTTTTATATGTTTCCCCGACAAAAAAGATCATAAACACAATAAAGATTATAACCGGCAAAAAATTTTTTACTCTGATAAACATACTCATGCCTCTTTGATAACTGATTTAAGTTTTTTTACAAGTTCATCATCTTGATCATGCCACTGACTTAGAATCCTATTTATTTCATTAATCTGTGAGCTATATCCGCTCAGTTTGCCGTCTATATCCTTGTGATTTTTTTTCGTTCTGCTCTTGATCACGAAATTTATCATATAATTCAATGCTAAAAGTGAAAGGGCCGTCCTTACGCTGAGCAAATCAAAAACACGTCTGCCTCCCAGTATTATCCTGCTTTGCTCGCTGTCAGCGCCTGCTTGATGGAAATCACGGTAAAACCATATACAAAAACATCCACCAAAAAAGAGGAGATAAAGGCAAACAGTTTCCCAATCTCTCCGCTTTTTCCCGCTGCTGGCCTTCAAACATACATATGTATTTGCAGTGATTACAAAAACTGTCAGTAATACTTCCGCTACATAATATAGTTTATTGATGCTCCGTATATTGTATCCTATTTCAACATCGGACCAATACGCCATACCCAACGGAAAAAAGGCTAGAAAGATAACAGAAAAGAATACGCTTATTACGTCTTTGCAGGTATCATATATCGATCTTATACAGTTTATGAGTCGTTTCATAAAAATAGTCCTCTTTAGCTTATTTTTCATCTTCCATACTGATCTCAGGCATTTTCATTTGCGCCATCATCTATCCAATTACTTTTGACAAAAGGATATATAACAAAATGATGGTTCTTCTTCATATGTTGGTGATTCCTCTCTATATCCTGATGTCTCACCAGTTTTCCTAGAAGCTCTTCTCTGTTCTGGAGCGTTTTCGTTTGCTGTTAACTTTTTTAACTATAGCTGCCAACTTCCTGTTATCATTTATTTTGCCAAATATTATCCAACAAGAAGATCAATAGTTATGGCAAAAAGAATTATTAACAAACTCATTTCTCCTCCACAGGATGTCTCCCTCGATCGTGTCGTGGAGCACCCCCATTTCCATGGAGATCTTCATCTCCTATCCAGAAACAGAACGCCTCTGCCCGGTCTGCGGCTCCCGCGACTGCGTTATCAAGGACTCCAGCCACTCTCTCACGGTCCGGCACATCGCCGCACACCATCCGGTCAGCGATTCCCTCGATGTTTACCACATGGTTCGGGAGAACCAAGCTGCCACTAGGGACATACCCCAAATAGAGCGTGAAATGTACCTGAAGGACTATATCGGCTGGAGGGATGACACGCCGGATGACGGGGATTTCTTTCCATAAATGGGTTCTTCTCCAAAACTTGGTGATTCTTCCCCATTTCCTGGTATTTCACCAACTTCTCTAGAAGATCTTCTCTGTTCTTGGGGGATGCACAAAAGCTTCTCTCTTTTGTGGTGTTTCCATCTGTTAGTGATCTTTTCAGCCATAACTGCTGACTTTCTGTTATTATCTTATTGGCCAAAAAAATAAAATAAAGGAGGTTAACAGCTATGGCCAAAAAGATCACTAACAAACTCATTTCTCTTCCCCAGGATGTCTCCATCGACCGCGTCGTGGATCATCCCCATTCCATGGAGATCTTCATCTCCTGTCCTGACACGGATCGGCTCTGCCCGCTCTGCGGCTCCCGCGACTGCGTCATCAAGGACTCCGGACGCTCCCTTACCGTCCGGCACATCGCCGTCGCCGGTAAGGGCTCTTTCCTCTCGTTCCATGTCCCGAGGCTCCACTGTAAGCAATGCGGTGCCTCTTTCTCCTCCAGGCCTTACTTTGTTCACCCTTCCATGAAGCTCTCCGCTGCCGCCTTCCTTGCCGCCTGCGTCGGCCTTACCAGCGCCCGCTCCATCCGCGACATCGCCATCGACAACGGGCTCACCGAACAGCAGGTCCTCTCTGTCCTCTGCTCCGTCGACTTCCGTAAGCCGCCCTCTCTCCCCCG
>CANREE010000046.1 GCA_947629545.1 uncultured Lachnospiraceae bacterium
TTCCTGCCGCGCCGTCCGGGGCCGCCGGGACCGGGGCCCCGCATACCGCCGCCGACCGAGGAAGCATATTTGCTGTATCTTCTTTTCAGGCTTGCGACGCGGGCAGCCTTGTCGACAGTGGGCGATGCCTGCGCTCCGGCGCTGGCCGCTGAGGCGGCAGTTTTGTCGGCAGCGGATGCGGTTTTCATTCCGACGCCGGCTGCGGCTCCAGCAGTATTCGTTCCGGCAGATGGCAATGTGTTTGCCGCCGTATTTGTATTTTCAGAATTCATATTCTTGCTGCTCATCACGCGCTCACCTGCCTTTCCTTCTCCTGATCTCTCTGGGAGTAATAGATCTCCTGGTAAGCCTCGCAGGTCTTGATCAGCTCGTCGTGGGTACCCATTCCGATGATCTGGCCGTCATCCATCACCAGAATCTTGTCAGCGCCCTCCACGGAGCCGATGCGCTGCGCGATGATGATCTTCGTCGTGTCCTTCAGCGATGTGCGGAACGCCTCCCGGATCTTCGCCTCGGTAGCCGTATCCACCGCGCTGGTGCTGTCGTCCAGAATCAGGATCTTCGGCCGCTTCAAAAGCGCCCTGGCGATACAGAGACGCTGCTTCTGACCGCCGGATACATTGGTGCCGCCCTGCTCGATCTCCGTCTGATAGCCGTTCGCGAAGCCCATGACGAATTCATCCGCCTGGGCGCTCTCCGCCATCTGCCGGATCTCCTCCATGGACGCGGTCTCATCGCCCCAGCGCAGGTTCTCCTCCACGGTGCCGGAGAACAGCTCGTTCTTCTGCAGCACCATAGCCACGCCGTTGCGCAGGTTTCTCAGGGAATACTCCCGCACGTCCACGCCGTCCACCAGCACCTGGCCCTCGGTAGCGTCGTAAAGCCTGGGAATCATCTGTACCAATGTAGTCTTGCCGCTGCCGGTGGTGCCGATGATGCCGATGATCTGGCCCGGCTCCGCCGTGAAGCTGATGTGCTCCAGAACCTTTTCACTGGCGTCGGAGCTGTAGCTGAAGCTGACGTCCTTGAATTCCACGCGGCCTTTCGCGACCTGCAGATCCTTCCTGGAAGCGGTGTCGTCGGTCAGGTCGATCTTCGCGTCCAGAACCTCATTGACACGTTTCACGGATGCCATGGCGCGGGCGCCGTTTAAGAAAATCATCGAAAGCATCATCAGGGATGACAGGATCTGTACGATATAGGTGGTAAATGCGGTCAGGTCGCCGACAGCCATTCTGCCCGCAATGATCTGGTTGCCGCCGAACCACACGACCAGAATCGTCGTGATGTTCATCGCCAGCATCATGACCGGCATTGTCGTGATGACAATGTTCATGGCCTTTAAGCTGTGCTGCTTCAGATCCAGGTTCATGTCGTAGAAGCGCTTATTTTCAAAATCCTCACGGACGAAAGACTTGATCACGCGCACATTGGTCAGCGCCTCCTGAATCCCGGAATTCAGGCGGTCGATCTTCTGCTGCATGACGCCGAACAGCGGGTACGCCTTAACCATCAAAAAGGCGATGGCCCCAGCCAGCAGCGGGATCACGATCAGGACGATCACCGCCAGACTGGCGTTCATCGAGAGCGCCATGATCAGCGCGCCCACGAACATACCAGGCGAACGGAAAGCCATCCGCAGGCACATCATGACCACCATCTGGATCTGGGTCAGGTCGTTGGTCAGCCTGGTCACCAGGGAACCGGTGCTGAACTGGTCGATATTATTGAAGGAAAATTCCTGCACCTTGGCGAATAAGTCCCGGCGCAGGTCGGCGGTAAAGCAGGTGGACGCCTTGGTTGAGAAATAGGCGCCGCCCACGCCGCCGATGATCATGACGCAGGCCATCAATATCATCACGAATCCGATCTCGATGATGTAGGCCACGTCGTGGTTGGCGACGCCGTTATTGATGATCAGGGACATGAGCTTGGGCAGAGCGATCTCGCCCACCACCTCCGAGAGCATCAGCACCGGCGACAGGATGAACGCCGCCAGGTACGGCATGATATACTTCTTGTAGCGTTTCAATGGGAAATGTCCTCACTTTCTATGTTTGTTGCTGCGCATACGCGCGGAAATGAACAATCCATTTGCGGTTCCGCGCCCCAAAGGTCTACGGCTTCCCGGCATCAGAACCGTCGTTCTCACGACTCACACCCCGCCGGAACTTTCTCCCAGCTCCAGCCGCACCAGATTCTCCATGATCCGGTCGAAATAGCCGCCCATGGTCGAAAACTCCTCTTCCGAAAAGCCCGAAAACATGGCCTTCTCCACTTCCGAGAAGATCCTCCGGCTGTCTTTTACGACCTGCTGCCCTTTCTCCGTAACCGTGATCTGGTTGAATCGGTTGTCCCGCTCGTCCACCGTGCGGCTGATGTAACCGCCCTTCTCCAGCTTCTTAAGCGTCATGGCGATGGTCGCGGATGTGACGTCGTTCATCCGCGCCAGTTCCTTCTGGGAAATGTTCGGATGGTCGTGGATGCACATCAGCACCCGGTGCTGGCTCCGGTACACGCCCGTGGAATTCAGCCGTTTCTCCAGAACGCACCGGTGCTTGCGGGCGATCCGCATGTACTGGTTCAGAAGCCTGCCTTCCGGCGTATCGTGCCGCGGCTTCCTGCAATTACTCAAGATCTCACCTCCGTATTCAGCCGCCGGGCAGATGGCACGGCGGCTGTGCGAAGAAATGCTTCCGCCCGGAAGTCATTTTCACACAGCCGGCGTTACTGTTCCGGCGTAATTAGATGGCTGATAGTTAGTTAATTAACCGTTTGTTAGTATACTATCCTGTTTCTGGAAATGCAAGGAGTTTATAGAAATTTTATGACTTTCCATTTTCACGGAAATGTGCCATGATATGCCATACTTGTTCGTGAAGAGTTCAGTTGCCTTGAATTTATCATGAACAGGGACACGATCAACTGGATTCTGAAAAGCTGAATACAGGATGTCGAACATGGAGCATTTACCAAAGAAAATCCATCAAAACAGCATCAGCTACACGCTGGTGGGAGACTACTACATCCCGGATCTGAAGCTGGCGGAGGATTTCTCGGCTTTGACGCTAAAGGCCATGCCCCTCCCCGCAGAAGGCCGGTCAAGCGAAATATCAGCAAGGAACTGCGCTACCGGCAGGCGAACCAGAAATGTTTCCGGGTGCTGTGTGATTACCTGCATCTGCTGGATATTCTGCTGTCCGGCAGTATGGAGGAACGGGCCTGCGTGGTCGCTGAATACGGAAAAGAGGTGAGGAAGATTGAGCAGCGAATATCAGAGTTTACCGCCAGCCACCCGGCAGGCCGCCATGAGCGCAGCCGAAGCCTTAGCGCCGGAGCAGGGCGTTGACGAGGTGCGGGAAAGCCTGTCCGTCACGGAAAAGGACCAGCCCGCCAACACCATCGGCAACCGCCGGACGGTGTTCTGCCATGACCCGTTGCTGCGGGACGCTATCCGACTGAACCTCCTGACTGACCGGGTGGACATCGTGCGGGATCTGGGCTGGCGCAGGAACACCAGCGCCCTGACGGATACGGATGTGAAATATCTACTTCTCTATTTTGAGCAGAACTACGGCCTGAAATCCCCATCTCTGTTTGGAGATGGGGATTTCAATTATGGCTTAATTAAAGCATTGCATTTGACAGTTAATCTGGCCAATCTAAATAAGTAGAGTCAACCAAAGTGCTTCCACTTGCCTTAAAGGTATCCAAGAAAGTACAATCTTTTGTAATATTCAGAGCCTCCCATATGTAGTTAATCGTACCTTTCATATAGATTTGGCAAAATTGCTTATTACTTGAAATTTCGTACCAAGAATAGTTCGGTTCCCATGTTCCCAATGTAAAACCAGTATCATAAGAATTACCAAGTAATGAAAGGCTTGTTATTTTAGAAGAACTTACATTAGCTGTGAAGTCTTGATTTATATATCCCCACCCAATAGCAGGAATCATACTTTCAACGCTCGCAGTATAGGAACCAGTGGCACGTGTTGTAGGATGAGAAATAACTTTCATGGACATATTACTCATAGCATTTTTCATCATTTCGACATAAGAACGAGTAGAAGCTTCTATTTCTGCATCACTAATTGCATTATTCGTTGGTGTAATACGGAAATTTTCAAATTTTACGCCTATTCCGTTTTCTTTAGCCCACGTATTCAATTCTTCTTCAGCATATAACTCAGCATCAAAGCCATTATTTGTATCTGCCGCTAATACTGTCATTGACGATACAAGTACTAAGCAGAACGATACAGCGATTATAAAAAACTTTTAATCATATTTTTTATTGTGAACCCTCCCTTTTGATAGCTGTTTTGATTTTATTGACTATTATGAGGATTAACGTATAAATCAAATAAATAATAAATACATTCAAAAAAAATGTGCTTATACTAAAGTGTGTCGAAAACTTTTCATGTGCATATATAACATAAAATTTATACGGAAATCCTAACCGTAAAGCATCTGGCACTACTTTCTGTGTGATGGGAATATATGGAACAAGCGATGTAATACATAAACAAAAAATAAATCTTTGCATATTAAAAAACCTTTTGATAAATACCACATCCTTTCATTTCAATAAACCCGCTGATATTGCATTCTTTTTTCTCCAACGGAATCACCCCTTTTAATAATCGCATATACACTATAACAATTTTATATTAACATGTTAGCACATTTTTGTCAATGCAACAGATAAAAAGCACTTATTTTCGGCATAATAAACAATTAAGCCAGCTCACATACATATAAAAGTGAATTATTCGCTTGGCAATGCGGCAAAGATATAATCACCTTCTGGAACTTCTTAATTGTGTGTTTCATATGGCATTTCGCCAGAAATTCCACGAGGTAAAAAACAGTAGCTAACTTGTAATGAATGTATTATAATTAAGAAAGGGGAATGGAATGGCATGCCGCAGGTGCAAAAAATCTATCTGAAAATTATGAAAGGTCAGTCGGATAACAATATCGATTTCGATGATCTTCGCTATCTCCTGATATATCTCGGGTTTCGAGAAAGAATAAAAGGAAATCACCACTTCTTCAGCAAAACAGGCATTACAGAACGATATGGAGGTATCCTATGACTGACTATAAATACCAGATGATCGTAACCTGGAGTGATGAAGACAACGCCTATATCGTATCCGTTCCGGATCTCCCCGGATGTATGGCTGATGGACATACCGTAACCGAAGCCGTAGAAAACGCCCGGATCATGATCAAAGAATGGATCGATTACGCCATTGAAGACGGAATTCCGATACCTGTTCCGAAAACGATTGCAAAATAATCAGTTCAGGATAATAGATGAAGAAATCTACCGCGCGCTGAGCAGATTTATCATTATGACTTTCTGCCTTTTCCTGTTATCTTCTCTATTTCAAGCCTCAGCACACAGATTTCATCAAAAGCGGCGTCGATATATTTCATGCCTTTTTCAATATAATCCGGCGAGTATTTATGAAGAATGGCCTCTATGCCCTTTCGCTTCTCCGTCTCATCAGCAACGATTTCTATCGTGCCACAGGCAATGCCTGACATATACAATGTGGCAAATTGCTGCGGCAGCAGCTGTGTGTGCCCGATTACGGTAAAACAGGCATTCGGGTCATGCCGGATGCCGGATATTCGCTTGCCTCCCGCCGAACTGCAATGAAAATAGATGACTTGATCACACAGCGCGAAGCTCATGGGAACGCCGTAGGGGGTATTATTCTCGTCAATTAATGAAAGCACCCCGTACTCAGCCTCATGAAAAAGGCGAAGCGTTTCTTCATCCGTTAATTGCCTGTCAGATCTGCGCATTGATTCGTTCATTGGCGGCCTCCTGATGATCAATCATACTCTTGTGTCTTTCTATCTGTCCAGAATCTTCCCGTCAATGGAGATCGTCACGATCTGCGGGGGAAGAACTTTTCCGCTCATCTGGCTCGCTTTCTTTGCGGCCATCTCCAGCCCGCCGCAGCAGGGAACCTCCATCCGTACCACGGTTACGCTTTGGATGTCATTTTGGCGGATGATCTCTGTCAGCTTCTCGCTGTAGTCCACGCCGTCCAGCTTGGGGCAGCCGATAAGAGTGACCCGGCCAGCCATGAATTCCTGATGAAGCGCCGCATAAGCGTAAGCTGTACAATCTGCTGCGATCAGCAGTTTCGCGCCGTCAAAATAGGGAGCCCTGACGGGAGCAAGTTTGATCTGTACCGGCCAGTTGCGAAGCTGAGGAAGCGGTTTTTCTCCTGCGCTGCCGCCAGCCGCCTGCACTTCCGGTTTCTCTCCTGCGCTGCCGTCAGCCGCCTGCACTTCCGGTTTCAACTCCCGCAGGCGCAGGCCGGGGCACCCTCCGCCATCCCGGTGATGCGCAGCGTCCTGCTGCTGTTCCTGTTTCCATGCGGGAAGTGCGCCAGTGACGCTCTTCCCGTATTTATGTGCTGCAACGGCCTGTTCATCATAGGCGGCGGCTTCCCGTTCCTCGAACGTGATCGCGCCGGCAGGACACTCCGGCAGACAGTCACCCATCCCGTCACAATAATCGTCACGGATGAGCTTCGCCTTCCCATCCACTATGGCGATGGCCCCTTCATGGCAGGCGGCGGCGCAGGAACCGCAGCCATTGCATTTTTCCTCATCAATATGTACGATTTTACGAATCATGAATGCCATCCTCCTCGGTTCTCTTTGTCCAGTATCGTATGATTTCACCTGAATGTATATCGTTTTAACCACGATTTGAAATTATTGTACATTATGCCGAATGTATATGCCATTTTTCGCTGTTATACGGGAGCCGCTCTGGTATGCGGCTTTCTCGGATTTGGGCAAAAAAAGAATCTGGGTATCAGTGTGGCAATGAAACGTGTTACTACTACAGATTGTTTTCGTAATCACTGCTGTCGATAATAATCCTTATCCTTTGGAAGCACAGAATTTTATCGGTTCGCTATAGATTCCAGCATTTCTTGAGAAAGCATCGTTATTTCCCCGTTAAGTATCCGATATATCCGCCCAGTCAACGAGGCGTATCCGTCTTTTACAAAAATAGCGCTGTCATCTTCCATTGCACAAATAGGGAGTTCCATGGAGATTTGCTTCAATGTTTGTACCAATTCTTTGTTTTTCATGTCAAAATGAGCTTTGATTGTAATATCGGCAAGGGCAAGTCCATCGTAAGGCGTCAAGGATTCCCAAATATCGACCGAATGCTTTGCCATATTGATCGATCCGGCGCTCACCCCTAAAATAACCGCCGAACTACTGCGGATTTCATCAACAATCGCTTTTCTACGAAGCAGTTGAAATTGCTGCGTTGCATTGCCGCCCATAAGGAAGATACACGAACCCGTTCGGATGAGCTCTTTCGCTAAAACCGCCTCTGTTCTGTTGTCAATTACATATTATTCAGAAAACGGCAGATCACATTCTGCAAACATACCGTGCATACCGGCAGCATCATTATCATTACGTTGATACTCTGACGGCCATGCGCTTATAAACACAAGCCTTTTGCGAACAGATAATTCTTCTTTGAGACGATTCACAACGGCATCAGGAAAATGAAGCGTTGGGAACCCGCTAAACAAGCCAAGCATTTGTGCATTCATGAATCTTTTCCTCCATAAATCCTGACTTTCGTTGAGAACATTATACTCTTTCCGTCAAATAAAGTATAGCGGGGAACGAGATTTTCTTTCAGTTTGTAGTTACTTGCGCTGCGAATATTATGCTGCTTAATTCGCAATATTCTTCATAAGAAATTTCAGTTCCATTCAATGTATATTTCGTCCCGGATTCTGGATTATCAGATTCGACAGGTTCCTCACTGAAATCCATTTCCGCAACTAAGTTATCGGCTCCCTCAAATCTCTCTATATGATAATATTCATATCCGGTGCTCGCAGTGTTACTGTACATAATCCATACAGTTCCATCGTAATAAGTATAAGAAAGAGTAAGGGCATTGCCTTCTCCCGCTGCAAACATACACACCTGATTATTACGCGCATCGAGATACATCCCACCATAGGGGCCGTTAAGAATCAGTTCGTTTTCTCCGTCATTATCAAGATCAATTTTCTCACCAATAGAATAAGAATCCCATTCTTCCGGGTCCATATTTAAATCAGTAATGTAAAATGCAGATGTCGGATTTGCCGGGTCAACTGCTTTGATTGAACCACTGATGAATAAATCAAGCAATTCATCTGCTTTCATTTCTGACTGTTCTTCTGGCGCACCATCCGCAAAAGAATAGACGTCTACATCCAGAAACTCATCTGAAACTGGCATCTCCGTTTGTTCTTGTTCTTTCTCTACTTGCTCTGTTTCGTTCCTTTCCGGTGAGGTAGTTATCTGTATCGGGTTTTGTTCTTGTTCCTGAATTGCTTCCTGCATCTGCGATGGCTGCTCACTGTTCCCACTGGACGAACAGGCAGCAAGCGAAAATACGAGACAACCCGCAAGTAAAACAGCTAATCTTCTTTTCATGATAACATAGGCCCTCTCTCTGATAAGTTCATCAAAATTTATGATTTTGATTCATTGGTATTATACTCCGGTCAGAGTACTCCTTCAACACCGACTTACCATTTTCCCGGCCTGACTTAAAGGGGAAATACGATAATGGTCAGAACACCAAGCACAGACCCGGTATTCTGACCGCAGATCCACCCGAAACGCTACATTATTCCGGCTGTCTGATGAAGCCGTTTTGTCTGGCGTATTCGCTGGCATTCTTCCGGCGTCCCTCACTGTACGGCGGTTGGAGCCGGACGGAATGTGCAGTGTTCGGGAAACAGTAACCATGAAACGAACGGCAACCGCCGTACAGGAACGGTTAAAATTCCGTTCCGATTTCAGCATCATTGAATTGCAGAAACGCATCCAGCTTTAATGCCCAATCCGCCATTGTCATGGGAATATGCTTCCGTGCCTGACTGGCTGTTAGGAAAATAAAATCCGACCGCTCCATTATGCCGGTTCCAGATAAGACGCCGCCGGCTGCAGATCGTACACCTGGGTAAACTGTCTCTTCCGCTCCGGAGCGAGATGGTGGCTGACAAGGATCAGCGTCAGCTCCGGGTTGGCCAGCAGGCTTTCCTCCACAATACCCGCGTTCTTCTGATCCAGGGCGCTGTCCCGCAGGGCCTTCTCCATCTGCGCATCGGTGAAATCCTCCCCCAGGGTGATGTTGTCCCGTATAGTGGAGTTGAACAGGAACACGTTCTGCTCGATGTAGCTCATTTGCTGCTGAAGCTGTTCCGGCGTGAAATCGTGGGCGTCTTTATCGTCAAATCGGATGGCACCGCCATAGTCCGGCAGCCAGCCCAGCAGGAGCTTGAGAAGCGTAGACTTGCCGCACCCGGAGGGGCCGGTCAGAGCGTACTTGCCGCCCTTTCTAAAAGTGAGGGACAGATCGCTGAGGACGGGTTTTTCATTATACCGGAAGGTCAGATCTTTCACGGTGATCCCACTTCTGATCTCCGGCAAAGCGCCGCTTTCCTCATTCTGAATACTGTCTCCGTGAACGGTGATCTTATCAAAATAGGGCTTCGTGGAGGAGAAGGACAGCAGAAGCTGGGCCACGTTTCCGACACCGTTGGAGAGACTGCCGCACAGGCTGCCGCCGCCCATCAGGGCGCCCTGAAGGATCACGCCCCGGATGGAAAGCACGCCGATCAGACCATTCGTCAGCATCTGCATGACGATGTTGACACATCCAAATCCCGCGCCGATAAACGCCTTCACATAGGTGAGTTTATATTTGGGTCTTTCGATTTGCTCACTGGCCTCCTCTGAGCCCTGGCGGAACCGCTGTTCCCGGCCGAAAGAGTGCAAAACATCATAGCCCGCCAGAATGTCTTTCAATTTGCCTGTGGCTTTTGCCTGCCCCGTTTCGCAGGCTTTGCCCAGCTTCTCCATGCGCTTTGTGAAAAGGTGCGGAACCAGCATCATCACGGCCACGTTGACCAGCGCCGCCGCAAGTAGCGACCAGTGGAGCGTAATCAGTGCGATGGCGCTGAATATGACGTTGGCTGCGCAGGCCACACACTGGTAAAAGGGCTGCCAGGCAAGCCCCTCGATCTGGTTCACATCATTGGTGAACCAGGACAGGTATTCCCCCGTATCCGTCCCGTGGAACTCCACATGGGATTTGTGAAGCAGAGTCGCCGTCATGTCCTGCCGTACCGCATTGTTCATCTTCCGAATGGCCCGGCCCTGGAGAAGCTCAACAAGACCTTCGAGCCACAAAAGGAGAAACCATGTGCCCGTCATCGTCAGCATCTCAATATCCGGCGCGCCGCCTTTCTCCCATTTGCCCACCGCCTGATAGGACACTCCCACCAGCCTGCCCAGCTGCTCCTGGGTAAGTCCCCGCTCCTTTCGCAGAGCGGCAATGCGCTCACTTAAGATATTCGGCATTCCATGCACCGTCCTTTCGTTTTGTTGGTTTCATTATAGTGCGAATTATGGTTGCATTCAACAGAGGCGTTTTTGCATTATTTCAACTAATAGTTGTGTCCCCGGGACTTTGAGGTGTATTTTTGTCAAAAACAGAAAGCAGGCTGTTCAAACCTGCTTTCTTCTTGGTTGGCAAGAGCATTTTATCCTACATAGACTGGGAATAATTTTGCTGACCGTCTTAAAGTACAGTAGATTTCTTCACATTTGAGTGGTATAATGTTTCAATGTCGGGCGGGTTTACTGCCTTGCAAATGGAACGTTGCGTTTTTGTTAATCTGCGCCGCTTGCTGTTGGGCAAAAATCTGTTATTGGTGAGAGGTGGGAAGAATGAAAGTTTACCATATGAGCGATACCCTGTGCTTGGGTGCAGAATTGTCTTTGAATTATAAAAAATATTGGGAGCTGTCGGAGCCGTTTGTCCAAGCATTGGAGCGGAGCGAGGATTGCTTTTACGGCGCTTGCTTTGCCGCAAAGTTCATGAGCGAATCTCTGGACAGATTTGGAATGGCGGATATAAGTGGGGCGCAGAGGCGGTGTTTGAATCTGTGCGCCGCAGAGAATTCCCTCAGCGTTGCTGCCGGTTAAAGTGCAACTACTTTTTTGATGAACTTTCCGCCTGCCGTGAACTCTTTGAGATCGACTGGGGAAAGGCCTCGGAGGAGGAGCTTGCGAAGATCAAGCTGTTTGAAATTGAACTTTCCGCCGAAACCGCCGACAGACTTGATATGCGTTTGTTCGATGAGGCATACGACGATTTGTGTGAGACAGACGATATAGCGCATACCGCTGTTTTGGCGCGCAGATATTTTTTGGGCGGCAGCACAGCGCATCCTATATGGGAAATCGTAAGTGATCGGAAAGCCGTAGCAGTTCGTGACCTGTCCGAATACCTCAAGGAAAGCAAAGGAAGACAAATATATGACGCGAAATGAACAAAATGAGATGTATGCTTTTTTATTGGATACGTTCAGCGGAGTGCTTTTCAATGCGCCGGCGTTTGCCGCAGGCGAGCCCGTACAAATCGAATATGTTTTTGACTGCCCCGAGTTTCAACAGCTGCGGGAACAATATCCCATTGAGCGGGTCGCGGGAAAGGGCGGCGACTTTGAGCGGGCGCTGCGGCTGTGCCGCTGGCTTGCGCCCCGACTGAAGCACGAAAGCAACTATGACAACCATATTCCCTGCAATTCGCTGGCTCTGCTGGAGTACTGCTTTGAAAAGACAGACGTCGGGATCAACTGTCTGAACAAAGCGAAGGTATTGGCCGAGTGCTGCCTTGCTCTTGGCATTTACGCCCGCAGGGTTGGACAAATGCCCTGTTCCCCCTATGACGGGGATAACCATGTGGTCATGGAAATCTACGACCGAAAGCGCAAAAAATGGATCGCCCTTGACCCCACCTACGGCAGCTATTTCTCCGACGGCGTGAACCCGCTTTCCTGCCTGGAGCTTCGGCAGGCTTTCGCGGCGGGCGTTCCTGCATCCGCCGTTCTCAACCGGCAAAATCCCGCCAATATCAGAGAACTGCAAAAGCGGAACGCTAGCGTAAACTGGTACTACGCCAAGAATTCTTATTATTTCTTTTTTGATTTGGTGTCCACATTCGGTGTTCCGAAGGAGAGCGATGCTCTTTATGTGGTGCCGGAAGGGTTCGATGTGCGGCGGCAGCGGCTCAAATGGCTTGAATTCTGGAAGGCGAAGTATAATGATATGGATATGGAAGAGCGGATTGCAAAGACGAAAGAGCAGACTTTCCACATCACTTCCGTGGCGCTGTGGGATGACCCCATTTGAAGTAACCATTTTTTTAGCCAGATGAGGTTGTATAATACCAAATGTCGAGTGGGTAACTGTTTGACAAATCAAATTTTTAGAGGTGAAGCCGGTATGGAAATGTCAACGACGCACTATGTTTTTCACTACAAGAAAAACAGCTCTGCTGAAAAAGAAATAAATCAAATCGCTGATATTCAGGAAGGATGTTACATATTTATCAGCGACTGCCTTCATGCTGACGCAAAGGGCAAAATCCACTATCATTTGTTCGATACTCCACAAGAGGTAGGAAAGCAATATGCAATTATCCACGACGAGGATGATGATGAGCCATGCAACGGCTTTGCTCTTCCGGATATCATGAGCAAAGACGGTATGAATCATGTTTATGCCGTATACAGCGAAACAATAAAATGTATCGGTTTCCATGAAGACGCACATATCATTTCCTATTCGATTTGCAGACCAGAGTCGCGGTTCATCAGCGAAGGGCTTGCCATGTTTTTTGATCGGTACTGGTGGGGAATCGATAACTATTCCTGGACGAAATGGTATATTAATACCCCACCGTCTAACGATGACATTGCATAGCAGGAAATTCAGAAACGGTTTCCTGCTTTTCTTTTTGTCAGGGGAGCTACAGCGTCTCCGCTTCGCTTCGGTTGGCGCAGGACAAACGTCCACTGGACGTTTTGCGCCCTGCGCTGGCGGAGCCAGTTACCCCCCTCTGTGTACTTGCCGGAGAAGAACATCTCGCTGCGCGAGCTATTCCTCTCCGACAAGTCTGAAAAGTGCATCTCCTATATCATGAAGCAGTAAGTCTTTCCAAAAGATTTGCTGCTTTTTTGTTTCTGCGGTTGCTAAAATCGTCCCGCCGGTGTTCCTTATGCAAAAGGAAATTTTCTCTCCCCATTTGGCAAAACGCCTAGCGCATCCGTGCTAGATGCCAAACCCGCCTTGTCACGACTTGCATGGAAAATATCACTTTATTTATTCAAGTTAAGCGAAGAAATTCTGCCGGTGTCATAATGGCTGGATTGTCTATACCGGATTCGAGAAAATCTTTATCTCCGGTCAGTAAAATATCAGCTTTCGCCACCATCCTCATCCCACTCAAACCTTGCCGTCACCCGCAGCAGTTTCTTTTCCCTGAGTATTATTATCCCTAGTAAATGCAAGACTTACTCAGACCGCATAGCCGGTTGTAACTGCCGCGGTCGCTCTTGATCTTGATCCCATAAAGGGATCCGGTTGCGCGCCTGACGGCTTAAGGCCGCCCTCAATGGACGCCCGGCCGCATCCGGAGATTATACTCTTCTGCCTTCTCAAAATACCGCTGGCGGATCATCGCTTCGATCAGATGAATCATAAGCTTGCGGTTCTGAGGATATAATGCTTTTTTATTGCGCGTATTTGCCCAAGTCGTTCCAGTCAGTTTCCTCTTCCGGGATAAATCCGCTTTTCTCTGCTTCTTCCATGCTTTTCATTTCATCCGGCGTAGCTTTTGTAAAATCAGGATCCCATGCAAGCACCAATTTCCTGATAAATTCCTGAGCGAATAACTGGTCGCTTTCAGGAAGCATACTTACCATCCGCGCTATATTCATTGCTGTTGAAGACATTTCTCATACCTCCTACTTGTAAATATCTCCACGGTTTCCGATGTCGATAATAAACAAAACTTCAACCATGTCATCCCGCTCACACGTAAATCCCTTCGATTACATACTCTCCCGCCGTCAGCACTCCATCCGGCGCCGTGGCCGCAGCGGCCTTTCCGTTGACCATCACGTCCGTCCACTTCGGATCCAGACCCAGCTCCGCCTGGCAGCCAAACGGTACGCTGAGATGACATACCACCTTATCGCCGTCCCATTTCCAGTCCGACCTGTACTCTCCGGCCACCGTATCATAGGACGCCTCCGCAAATGCAAGCCGCTGATCCGGCTGCGGCGCGTAGAAGACCTTACGCGGTCCGCTTCCGTCCGCCTTGATCTGCAGGCCGCAGACCCGGCCGTAGATCCATTCCACGATGGAGCCGTATGCGTAGTGATTCAGGCTATTCATGCCCGTGCTGCTGATGCTCCCGTCCGGAAGCAAGGAATTCCACCGCTCCCAGATCGTGGTCGCTCCCAGGTTCACCTCATAGAGCCAGCTGGGGTAATCCTCGTTCAGCAGAAGCGTGTACGCCAGATCCGCGTGGCCCGTGGCGGAAAGCGTCTGGCACAGATAAGCCGTGCCCACAAAGCCCGTAGCCAGGTGCAGGTTCCATTCCTTAAGAAGCGCGCACAGCTCATCCGCTGCGGCAGGGATCTCCGCTTCGTCGTAGAGCTTGAACCAGATTGCCAGCACATACGCGGTCTGGGTGCGGATCGTAAGCTTTCCGTCTTCTCCCAGATAGGTCTTCCTGGCCGACGCCCTGACTTCCGCCGCGATCCTGCCGTAATACGCCGCGTCCTCAGCCTTGCCCAGCTTCTCTGCCGCCATAGCCGTCAGCTCCGCCGAGCGCAAATAGTACATGGTCGCGACAAAATACGGATCGGTCCCGCCCTGGGGATTGTCTCCCTTCGCGTCCAGGGACAGCCAGTCGCCAAAATGGAAACCGCAGTTCCACAGCCGCTTCCCGCCGCAGTGTTCCTCATCCATGCGGATGATGAAATCCGTCCACTGCTTCATATTGTCATACTGCTCGCCCAGCCATGCGGAATTGCCGTAATGGGAATACATGGTCCAGGGGATTACCGTGGCCGCGTCGCCCCAGGCACAGGAACCGGCCTCGCCCCAGGCCGGGGACGCCGGATCAAAACCCGGCTCGCTGGCCTTTTCTCTGGCAATGCTCAGCACATCCGGCACCACGAACGGCACCGAACCGCCGATCTGTTTCTGCTCATAGACCATATCCTTCAGATATTTTCTGTAAAATACCGGCGTCAGCATATGATAGGACGCCGCCGACGCGAAGATCTGCGCGTCCCCGGTCCAGCCCAGGCGCTCGTCCCTCTGGGGGCAGTCCGTGGGAATATCCAGGAAATTGTCCTTCTCGCTCCATCTGGTGTTTAAGATCAGCCGGTTCACCTTCTCGTTGGATGTACGCAGCCGCCCTGTCTCCGTCAGATCCGAGTACAGGGCCCACGCACGGAAGCTGTCCTTATTCGTCTCGTCCACCTTCATACCGGTCACCCTCACATAACGGAATCCGTAGAAGGTGAAATGGGGCCGCGCCAGCTGTTTTTTCCCTGCCGATATAAAATGATACTCCGCCCGGGCTGTGCGCAGGTTCTCGCGGTAGAACCTGCCGTTCTGCATGATCTCGCTGTACTGCAGCGTCACCTGGGTGCCGGCCGGCAGATCTGCGTCGAACGCTACCCAGCCGGTGATCTCCTGGCCGAAGTCCAGAATCGTCTCGCCGATCTCGGAAGTGATGATCTCCTTCACCGGGAGGACTTCATGACATCTCACGGGGACGCCGATCATGGGACAAAGCGCGCCCGCGGGGGCGTCGGCTTCCAGAGCGGTTGGAATGCAGTTCACCGGTGGTTTCCCGGCACCGTTACCCGTCTGCTGCCCGTCCGCAGCCCCTGCCTCGTCGCCCTGCCCCTGCTGAGTCGCTGCTTCCAGAGCGGCCGCCTTCTTCCGGCCCGGCACATTTTCGAGCGCCCGCTCCATACCGGCATCGTAGTCTTCGCCGTAATAGATACCGGACGCCATCACCGGACATTTGAACGCCAGCCAGTTCTCATTGGTCCCGATCACCCTTCTCAGCCCGTCGCAATCCGTGATATACAAATCAGCCAGCAGCTTAAACTCATTTCCGTAATATTCCCGGAGAAGCCCGCTGTGCATGTAGCTGAAATTCCCTTTGTACCAGCCGTCGCCCATCCAGACGTCGATCCGATTCTCACCGGACTTCAGATATTTCGCGACATCGTAGGTCTGGTACTGAATCCAGCCCCGGTAATCCGTATAGTAAGGCGTCAGATACTGATCGCCCACCTTCTCACCGTTCAAATAAACCTCGTAAAGCCCCAGCCCGCAGATATAGAGCCGGGCCGTGTCGAGCTCGTCCAATTCCTCATCATCCATGGAAAATGTCTGGCTCATCACCGGCGCAATCTCCCGGGCAAACGGCGGCCTGATCCATTTGCCGTTCCATCTGCCTTTCGGATGGCCGCCCTCGAACGACGCGATATCGCTGATGCCGGAGGCACCGGCGTCATCGGTCACTTCCACGGTCCAGTAATATTTCACAGCCGGTTTCCACGCCACATCCGGCACAAAAGCGCAGGAATCCAGCTGCGCCCTGCCGCTGTCATAGACGATCTTCCGAAATCCATCGTCTTCCGCCACGACAAGCCTCGCCCAGTCCTGGGCTTTGCCTCTGGCCTCCTTCACCTTCCAGGAAAATACCGCATTCGTCAGATCGATCCCCAGCGGATTTTCCTGATAATTCACCTTCAGATCAAATACTTTCATTTTTGCTGTCTCCTCGTATCATATTTTCCGGATACATAGACATGTATCGCTGGACTTTTTATACGTTCCGGCACAGTATCATGCCGGTTAAGCCGCCAAAACGATATCTCTTCTCCCAACTTCGGATCTTCTCCGCGGCTATCCTGCGTTATAACAGCATCTCAGCACGGAAACGGATCGATCCCTTCGAATTCCACTTCCCACTGCCCATCCTTCGGAAATCCCGGAAGCGGCCCGCTCTCCGGATATCCTGCCGTCATCAGTGCCGCCGCCAGCAGCAGCGAACCGTTGCCCGGCAGATATAACGGCAGATCCTTCCGGCCTTTCTGGAAATTATTGCCGCTTGTCACATAGGTATTCTTCGGCGTATCGGCCAGCAGAAGCCGGATCGCATGCTCCGCTTCTCCCAGACGAACCGCGGTCATCGCCATGACCGCGAAATCCCAGCCCCAGAGGGACTGATAATCCCAGACTTTCTCTGCCTGACGCAGGGAATTTCTCATGAGTTCCGGGTCAGTTCTGCCGCTGTCAATCACGCCGAAGGCGCACAGCATGGACGGGTGGTCATGGGCAAACTCCCCGTAGCTGTCGGGACAGTTGTCATGGGCCAGATAGCAGCCGTTTTCCGCTGGCATCGGGGCCATATGCTCCGCCACTTCCCGCCACGCATCCGGGCAGGGCCGTCCCAGCCGTCCGGCCCATCGGCAGGCAAGCTGCAGCGTATAACTCCAGTACTCCACTTCAAAGGCCGGATTCTTCGTATCCATAGGCCGGTGATTCTCCTGCACGGGGATCACCGGGGGCAAAAGCTCATAGACGCCGCGCGCTTCATCGTAGGCCGCGAAATCCGCCATGAAATCGGCGGTTTCTTCCACCAGAGGGTAATATTTCTCCAGAAATTCTTCCGCACGCGCAGTTGCGAACTTCTCTGCCCGTCTGGCTCCAATTTCTTCCGCATCCGCGGAGCCGGCTTCTTCCATCTGCATCGCTCCGGCCGCTTCTGACAGTTGTTTAGCGGCATTCTCCTCTCTTCTCAGCAGATTCCGGTAAGCCATCTCCAGCATGTAAATGATATGCGGCTGCTGCCACACCAGAAGCGTGGCGATCTTAGAGGGACTGTCAAGCGCGTCGTCCGCCACCATTTTCGGCCAGCGGGCGCCTCGAAAGCCGTTGCGGGCCGCATTCCGGCGGGCTTCGGGAAGATGCGCAAGGTACCAGTCCAGACTGCGCATCAGAAGTTCCGTATGGTTCCACAAAGGCAGGCAGGCCTCATGCCAGAAATACATTTCCAGATGCGCCTTGCCGTACCAGCTGTTGCAGGTCAGGCCTGTCTCCGCAGGTGGAATGCTGCCCACAGACTGAATCGCCAGCAGGTACTGCGACAGGACGATCCGCCGTTCCAGTTCCGGCGCACGGCTGTCACGGCTCCTGTGCAGGTCAATGACTCCGCCCTTCTCCCAGAAATCCCGGAAATACGCCCGGCTGGCGGAGAAGACCTCCTCCGCGGTAAGCGGTTCAGACCCCCGCAGATCCGGCTTCCACCCGAGCGGCATATGTCCGTTTCTTCCAGGCATATATTCTTCCGTCCGGTCACCGGCTTCATCTGCCGCAGGCGGCAGTGGCTCCATCCGCCGAAATTCTGCCGTCAGGCTGATCGTGCTTCTTCCTTCCTCTGCCGTCACCAGAAAGCGATGCCTTCCGGCCGGCTGCATCACGGCGCCCTCCAGGCAGACCGTTACCTCGTACACATCCCTGTCAAGCGTCCGCCGAAGCACGACGACATTTTCATCCGCCCGCAGGTTCTCTGTTACATGAACTCCTTCTTTCTCCTGTGGCTGTGGCGTGACCGGCGGCGCTGACCGCAGGACTTCTGTTACATGAGCTTCTTCTTTCTCACATGGCTGCGGCGCGGCCGGCGGCGCTGACCACAGAACCTCCGTTACATGGGCTTCTTCCTTCTTCCGCAGCTGCGGCGCGGCTTGCTGCGCTGCCCGCAGAATCTCCGTTACATGAGCTTCTTCCTTCTCCCAGTCGCTGGCCGTGATATCCGGACTTCCATACGGAAATGCGATCTCCACCGCAAGGCCCCGTCCCAGCAGTTCCGACCGGATCGCAAAACCGACCGCATCCCTCTCCCCGGCCGCTGCCGTAACGATATGGCAGTCCTCTCCATCCAGCGCGAACCTGCTGTCGAGAATTCCCTCGTACAGCTTAAGCTCCTGACGGATCTTTGTGATCCGCTCCGGCGCTATCTGCGCGCCGCCAAACACCAGACCAATCCGGGCCAGATTAAATTTGTGGGGATTCTGCCGCAGCCAGTCGTAGACCTGTTCATTGCCTTTCTTCTTTTCAACCGCGTACCGGACCGTCCGTCCACGATACGGGTATTCCGTCATTTCCACATCATCCGGCGAATACGCATAACGCTTCGCGCTCACCGGCGTCGTGTGCCAGCCCCACTGCGCCATCGTACATAAAGGCAGTACCTTTTCATACGCTGCATAGAGGGTCTGCATTCCCGTGATATCGGCTGTATACGCGAAATTCCCGTTTCCGACGGACAATGGGGAGCTTACGTCCGCCTCCGTCAGTACCGGATTATGCCGGCTTACCAGTCCGTAACGATCGATCGGCATTTCAATCTCCATTTCTCTTCGACTAAGTTTCAGTCCGGCCCGCCGACCAAACCCGCGGCCATACATATCCGCGCCCATCCGGCGAAGTCTTTCAACCACAAGGGCGGCCGACGCGGTCCCAAACCGCGGCAGCCGCCCCGAATTTCCATGCGGGCAGAGCGCCCGTAACGTCTTGCTTGTATTTCCATGCGGCAGAGCGCCCGTGACGCCCTGCTTGTATTTCCATGCATACAGGGCGCCCGTAACGCCCTGCATGTATTCAGCTTACATCATCACGCGGGAAATGGCGCCGTACGCACCCTCCCGCGTCTGCCTCGCCGGCAGATTACGCGAACGGATTCTCCGTCGGATACGGTACGCTCTTCGGCTGGTTGTATCCGATGTTCTCCGCGCCGAGATACTTGAATACCTCGAACAGCGCCTTGCCATAGTGTCCGAACGCCACCGCGCCGTGATGCGGGAAGCCGCCCTCGATCAGCACATGACGGTAGAAACGTCCCATCTCCGGAATCGCGAAGACGCCGACGCCGCCGAAGGAACGGGTCGCCACCGGCAGGATCTCGCCGTGGGCAACATAGGCGCGCAGATGGTTGTCTGCCGCGGACTGCAGGCGGTAGAACGTGATGTCGCCCGGTACCAGGTCGCCTTCCAGCGTACCCTGGGTCACTTCCTCCGGCAGGGATCTCGCCATGATCAGCTGATACTTCATGGAGCAGCTGGTCAGCTTCTTGGAGCAGGTGTTGCCGCAGTGGAAGCCCATGAAGGTATCCTTGTGGGTGTAGTTGTATTTGCCCTTGATGTCGGCCTCGTACATATCCGCCGGCACGGAGTTGTTGATGTCAAGCAGGGTCACGATATCGCCGCTCACGCAGGTTCCGATGAACTCGCTCAGGGCGCCGTAGATATCCACTTCGCAGGACACCGGGATGCCGCGTCCGGTCAGACGGCTGTTCACATAGCAGGGAACGAAACCGAACTGCGTCTGGAACGCCGGCCAGCACTTGCCAGCGATGGCTACATACTTGCGGTAGCCCTTGTGGTCCTCGATCCAGTCAAGCAGGGTCAGTTCATACTGCGCCAGCTTCGGCAGGATCTCCGGCTTCATGTTGCCCTTGCCAAGCTCGGCCTCCATGTCGGCCACGACCTCCGGAATCCGGGGATCGCCGGCGTGCTTATTAAACGCCTCGAACAGATCCAGCTCGGAGTTCTCCTCGATCTCTACGCCCATGTTGTACAGCTGCTTGATCGGCGCGTTGCAGGCCAGGAAGTTTAACGGTCTCGGACCGAAGCTGATGATCTTCAGGTTCGCAAGTCCGACCAGCGCGCGGGCGATCGGCAGGAACTCCTCGATCATGTCGGCGCACTCCTCGGCCGTGCCTACCGGATACTCCGGAATATAGGCCTTGACATTGCGCAGCTTCAGATTATAGCTGGCGTTCAGCATGCCGCAGTACGCATCGCCGCGGCCCTGGATCAGGCTGTCGCCGGCTTCCTCGGCGGCCGCCACATACATAACCGGTCCGTCGAAATGCTTCGCCAGCAGGGTCTCGGAGATCTCCGGACCAAAGTTGCCAAGATATACGCACAGGGCGTTGCAGCCAGCGGCCTTGATATCCTCGAGGGCCTGAACCATATGGATCTCGCTCTCCACGATGCAGATCGGGCACTCGTAAATATTGGCGGCGTCATACTTCTTCGTATAGGCCTCCACCAACGCCTTGCGGCGGTTGACAGACAGAGACTCCGGGAAGCAGTCGCGACTGACGGCCACGATGCCCAGTTTTACGACAGGTACATTGCTCATGTGAATATCCTCCATTTTCTAAAATATGTTTATAAATCTGGCAGCTTTCGCTGCGTAATGCACAACTTTTGCGGTACATACCCGCTGGTTTCAGCCTTATCGCATTGGTTCCATTGTCCCGCACAGTTCAGGCAGAACCACCTAAGCGGCCGGTTCCCTTACAGGGTGATATTCTCGCCCTTCAGCCCGATGAACGCCCCCGCGTCCAGGCCGCCCTCCGCATGGCCGATCAGCCATTTGTTCTTCGCAAACAGCAGCTTATCCTCGGCAAACACCTCGTCAAGCGGCTCCAGATCCGTATTCGTGCCGGCGGGCAGAATCACCACGCAGCGGAAGCCGCCCTCGTCCGTATGGCAGGGGGCATAGTGCAGCGTCGTGGCGTAGACTTCAATGACCGTACCGGCCGGAACCAGATAAGCGACCACCTTCGATGTGTCGTAGGTGTAATCCGCCTCGATATCCTGCTGCCTTCCGATCAGCAGAACCAGATCCGTGACCGCTACATTGATCTCGGAGCTCCTGTGGTACTCGAGCGCGTTCAGCTTCTTATTGTGTCCGTTGCAGTACCCCACCTGAACCGGAATCTGACCGTACAGGTTCTTCTCCATCTGCTTCGACACCGCCAGCTCTTCCAGCTCCTTCACGGACGGTACGTAAACCACATCGTCCGGAAGCGGCGTCTTCTCCTCCATCGCCTTCAAAAGCTCGCTCACATCGTAACCGGTCACCACCTTGCCGTACTCGGCAAATGACGGGTCAGTGACTTTTCTGATTTCCATGGGTAACCCCTCCTTTTATACCCTCGCGGGTTTATTATTAATTCGCAACGCACGATTACAGGGCAGCCAGTTCTTTGTAACTGTTCTTTAAATCAATATACAACTTCTTATACAACCTGTGGTACTTTACATACAATTCTTCATTCTCCGCTTTCGGCTCACTGCACTTATCGGCGGACACCAGCTTCCCGCAGGCCGCCTCCACACTCTCATAAATGCCGCAGCCCACACCGGCCAAAATCGCCGCGCCCAAAGCTGGCCCTTCGGATTGATGAAGCGTCTTCACGGGACAGCCATATATATCCGCCAGCATCTGACGCCAAATAGCGCTCTTTCCGCCGCCTCCGCAGGCCATCATCTCACCCACGGACACGCCCATTTCCCGAAGGATATCATTGCAGTCCGCCAGAGAATAGGACACGCCCTCCATCACCGCCCGCAGAAGATGGGCCTTGGTGTGGATCGCGGAAAGTCCGAAGAACACGCCGCGACAGTCCGGATCCAGATGAGGCGTCCTCTCTCCCATCAGATACGGCAGATAGATCAGCCGGTCGCTGCCCGCCGGGATACTCTTAATATCATGATCGATCAAATCATAAACGTCCACACGCATTTCATCGGCGGCCGCCACATAATCCTGACAAAACTGATCCTTAAACCATTTGAGCGAAAGTCCGGCACCCTGCGTCACGCCCATCACATGCCATGCTCCCGGCACCGCACAGCAGCAGGTATGCACACGGCCCTTGGGATCAATGGTCACCTGACTGGAATGAGCGAAGACCACGCCGGACGTACCGATCGTCGTAAATGCGGTTCCATCCTTCACGACGCCGGTACCCACGGCCGCGGCCGCGTTGTCTCCGGCTCCGCCGACCACTACGGTATCCGTCGTAAGCCCCGTGGCCTTCGCGATCTCCGGAAGCAGCCGGCCTGTCACCTCGCAGGACTCATAGACCTTCCCCAGCCACTCCTTCGGAATCTGAAGCTTCTCAAGCACGATATCTGACCAACAGCGCTCCGGCACATCCAAAAGCTGCATGCCGCTGGCATCCGATACCTCGGTAGCGAATTCACCGGTTAATATGTAACGGATATAATCCTTCGGCAAGAGGATATGACGGCATCGGGCGTAGTTATCCGGCTCATTCTTACGAACCCACAGAATCTTGGCCGCCGTCCAGCCGGTCAAAGGCGGATTGGCCGTGATCTCTATCCACTCTTCCCGCGGCATCAGCTTCAGCATATCTTCCACCTCTGCCGCAGTTCTCTGGTCGCACCAGATAATGGACGGACGTATCACCTCACCGGCCTCGTCGAGCATCACCAGACCATGCATCTGCCCGGAAATGCCAATCCCTTTAATATCCGCGGCAGCCACACCGGACTGTACCGTTACCTGTTTTAATGTCTGAAGAACGGCATCCCGCCAATCCTCCGGCTTCTGCTCCGCCCAGCCGTTCTGCGGCTGATACAACGGATATCCAACAGAGGCAGACGCCATAATCGTCCCCTTCTCATCAAATAAAACCGTCTTCGTTGCTGACGTTCCCACGTCAATTCCTATCAGATAATACATCGTATCCTATTGCCTCCGGCGAATGCGCACGGTCCGTTTCGGCGTCTGCCATCCTTCAGACAGCCATGAACCGGCGCAGGCATAATGACTATTGCGATTATAACATAATTTTATCAGATAATAAAGAGAAAAAACATAAAACCAAATTATTTTTTGTAGGTTTACAATACATGTGTTACAACTGAATAATTAATAAAGCAGAGATCCCTCTTTTGTGTTATATTTTAGTC